>NZ_LZMN01000073.1:0-5842 GCF_001665955.1 Corynebacterium sp. EPI-003-04-2554_SCH2473622
GACTTATGCGATCGCTCGATCGTGTCGTACAGCGTTTCAACTTCACCAAATACGGCGTTTACCTCGCAGTCTTTGCGTGATGCCATCACGCAAGAATCACCAGATCACCGATTGCTTGTGCATACCGATCAGGGATTCCAGTACCAGCATTCCAGCTGGCGCACACTCATTACAGGTATTGGTGGCACACAGTCGATGTCAAGGAAAGGAAACTGTTACGACAATGCGGTGATGGAAAACTTCTTCGGGCACCTCAAAACGGAGATGTACCACGGTGAAACATTCGCCAGTCTGGCAGAGTTCTACCAGGCACTTGATGAATACATTCGTTGGTATAACCATGAACGCATCCAGAAACGACTCAAAGGGCTGACTCCGATGCAGTACCGGAACCAGACCCTAAAGCCTGTCACGGCCTAGAATTAAACCAGTCCAACTTTCGGGGGCCAGTTCAGAAAGTGGCCTTTTTCGTTCACTATTTGTAAAAAACGCACATCAAGTTCAGTCCTGGGGGTCAGGTCGCGTCGGTGACGAGAACGTGTTTACGCATCTGAAGACTTCCTACTATTCGGTGTACTTTCAACAATTCTGCCATCGACAACTGTAAGAATCCGTTCTGCCAGATTCGTGATGTTTGTGTCGTGGGAGGTAAAGATGACTGTGGAATCCGTCTCCAAGAGCCTGTTCATGGACAACTCTGCTGATACTGAGTCGAGAGCGGATGTCGGCTCATCTACAAGGATGACCAGAGATTTTTGAAGGATGGCACGGATGATGGCAACTCGCTGTCGCTCTCCTCCGGACAATCCGCTATTGCCGGATCCTACTAATCGGTCTAGTCCGTCGGTACTGGCGAAATTTCCCAGTCCGAACTGATTTAGCAATGTGCAAAGAATTTTGTCATCGAAATTGTTTTCTGTCCCGAGAGTAAGGTTTTCTCTGAGTGTTCCCGGAAGCAAGTCAGGTTCCTGCTCGACGTAGGTGATCACAGTGCGAAGATCTTTCCTGTTCCAGTCATTAAGATCCCGCCCTCCGACACGGATGTGGCCGGCCGAGACGTCATAAAACTTCAACAGAAGACTAAATATGGTGGTTTTCCCGGCGCCAGAAGCTCCTGTGAGTGCTACTTTCTCGCCTGGTCGAACCGTTACAGTTGCGCTATCTAAGATGGTTCGGCCCTCTCGGCTGTACGATACCGACTCGAACTCGATGGATCCTGGGGGAACGGAGCTAGGTTCTGGAAGCGAATCATCCCCAGTTGAATCTTCAACTTCGAGACTGAAAAGCCGGTTAATTCTGTCCAGCGCTCCCCTAGCCTCAAAGAAGGTACCAAGAGACTGAGACACCTGCACAATGGGGGCAAGCATCAGAAATAACGCGGTAACGAAGATGGTAAGTGCCTCTCCCGACAAATCACCGTTGCTCAACCTCATGGACCCGAAAACAACGACCGCGAGAAGTGCCACGTAGGACGCTACAGTACTCAACGGCTCAAGAACGGCTTCAACAAAACTCATCCTTCGCCGATTTCGGTAGGCGTGGTCTATCTCGGCTGACAAATTGCCAATGACCTTCGTCTCTACGCGAAAAGCCTTAATAGTTCGAATTGCCGATAACGCCGACTGTAGGATTTCTCCGAGCGCTGCAAGATGGTCCTGAACCTTTGACGAAAGATTTTGCAAAGAACTTGAAATAACCACAATGATAACTAAGGCCACCAGCAACACTGCAACAACAACCAAGAGCAATTTCCAGTCCACCACAGCCATATAAATGAGTGCACCGATGATGACGGTGAACCCACCCACAAAATCAGTGAGAGTGGAAGAAAAAGCTGTGCTAACGATGGAAGTGTCCGACGTTACCCGTGTGGTGAAGCTGCCCGACCCCCCCCTTTCTCAAACTCCTTCACCTGCAGGTAGAGAAGGTGATTCGTGATCTTTTTGCGCATGTCGCGGACTGTTCGATCCGCTGCGATGGATACCACGGACATTGTGGCGGCTGTCAAAACAGATGTTCCCAGAATAGTTAACAGAAGCAGCATGAGCGGTTGCTGAAACTCGCCGCTACTCACTCCGGATATCAACTGGCCAACAAGTACGGGTTGAAGAAGAGTAACAGCGGTAGACAACAATGACAGGAGGATTCCCAGGCTGATCAGTCCAGCATTGTTTCGCAGAAGGTTAAAGGCTGTCATCGGGGGCGGACTACTCCTCGGTTCAGGCTCTCGTCTGGGGGAATGCGGTGCGTCAGCGATTCCGTTTCGGACCGTGAAGCGGTAGTAAAATACAGGCTCCTCATCTTGTGCGTAGCCTGCTGAACAAACCAGCATAACCTCATACTCGGATGTATGTGGCGAGCATGTTGGTTACCTTCCAGTCTTAGGAGACGGTTGAAGGCGTTTCATTTGTCTAAAACATCTTTGTGAAATGACTCATTTCTAGGGGCAGGGCAACGATATCAGGGTTCATGTATGGGCGCAGATTTATATTCGCGAAACTTTAATTAAAATTATGGTTTTATCATCGGTTTATGGATTGTGGCAGGTGTAGCAAGGTGTGATGAACCCTTCCTCGCTTTATGAAGTACTACAAATCTCTACCTCCGGCCAGGATCGCGTACTATCTGGCAATTGCCGTCTGGAGCTCGCAGGAAGGTGTCACTATCTGTAGCGTGATGTCTGAGTACAGAAGCGTTCTTGAGGCTAATTTTCGCTAGTGCGTCATTGCTCGTAAGACCGAGCACCTTAGGTGTAAAGGCTTCTCCAGCAGCCCACCATCCGGGCATGCCGTGCACACCTAACCCGGTGGGGTCGCGGCAGATACTAGGTAGAATCGAGGGAGTCTGATGGTTTGTGCGTGAGGTCCCAACCTGCATGAGGAGATGGACCAGAATGATTATTGCGACACGACGAGACCTAAGTTGACGAGGGCTAGATTGCTGCGATTGAAAACAAGCTGCTTGCTAACCCTGAAATCGCGGAACTGATTAATGACCTGGCCACGTCTAAGGCGCATGCCAATGATCTAGTTGAGGGCATGCTGCAAGCCTCGTTTACCACGGAATTGAATGCTGAAATGGATTCCCGTTTAAGCTACGCTTCTGGCGACAGGAGCGCTAAAGCTGCAGATGGAAGAAGATAATTACCGCAATGGGGCTTATCCAAAGACCGTGCATTCTCGCTACGGGCCGGTTTCTGTTGATGTCTCTAAGGATCAGGCTGGAACATTCTTGCTGGCTATGGTTCCTTAAGGCTCTAGATGTTGACTGAGGTCGAGTGAGACGATTATCAGCTTGTATGCTGGTGGGATGACAATTAGGGATATCTAGCACCATATGGCAACTGCAATGCGGGTTGATGAGCCTGACCCCGGAAAGTAGACCCGT
Organism: Corynebacterium sp. EPI-003-04-2554_SCH2473622; assembly: GCF_001665955.1. Classification (NCBI taxonomy): domain Bacteria; kingdom Bacillati; phylum Actinomycetota; class Actinomycetes; order Mycobacteriales; family Corynebacteriaceae; genus Corynebacterium; species Corynebacterium sp. EPI-003-04-2554_SCH2473622. Next base: position 3,388 of record NZ_LZMN01000073.1, read on the forward strand.
CGGGGGCAGGCCCTACTTACGCGAAATGCTCCAAATCCACTCTCTGAATTAAAAGAACAAATCGGCTATCTTTGGGGCCTTCACGATGATCTCGGAGCCGTCGCTTGTCTTAAATTGCACAGCTTTATCTCCACCCAGTAATAGAGCTTTACCTCTCGGAAGTATTCTGTAACCAATACCACCCCAAGCAGCATATGAGCCGTCTATAAGCTCTATGCTCTCGACGTCCTGTAGGTTGACGTAAAAAACACGTTTTCGGAAAATAGTTGAACGTACTTCTAGACTACTTTCAGATTTCTCGACCGTTACAAGAGACAAGAATAAGGTTGCAAAAAATGAGAATAACAAAGGTCCAACTGATAAAAGAGCAGTCGAAGAAAATGGATCTAATAAAACCAATAGTCCCAAGATGGACAAGCCTAGCGCTGCACTCAGACATATAAGGATATTCGAATGGGTGACAAATTTAGTTCGGTTCATTATGTCTAGAAACTCTTTCTATTTTGAAGTTATATCAGTTTGGGGCGTTGTATGTTGAGAATTACGTCCAAGCCAAGCATATACACTGTTAGCGTTAGCTCCGAACATACCGCCGATCATTATAAGAGCGAAACTGAACAGCCTTATGAACATGAACTGCTCCCCGTTTTCCGGACTGGGTTAATTCTAAATGGTTTGGGTCTTTGCAAGGGTCTGGTTCCGATATTGCATCGGGGCCAGGCCCTTGAATTGTTCCTGTAGCCGGGTCGTGTTGTACCACAGGATGTAATCATCAACAGCTTGGCAGAACTCATCGACGCTGCTGAAAGAAACACCGTGGTACATCTCAGATTTCAAGTGACCGAAGAAATTCTCCATCACTGAGTTGTCATAGCAATTGCCTTTCCGCGACATTGACTGCACGCCACCAATGTGTGTCATCAGGTTGCGCCAGCTGGTGTGCTGGTACCAGAAGCCTTGGTCGGTGTGCACAATGAGTCCTTCAGCCGGGCTGAACAGGGCAATGGCATCGGATAACGATTGTGATGTGAACTTGGTATTCGGTGATCTAGACAGCGTATGAGCCAAGATTGTTCGGTCAAACAGATCCATAATCGGCGACAAGTAGACCTTGGTGCCTGCGACTCGGAACTCGGTGACATCGCTAACCCACGTTTTATTCGGTGCACTTTGCTCGAAGTTGCGGTCAAGCACGTTATCGGCAATGTGGCTCATAGCTCCGCGGTAGGAGTTGTACTTCTTACGCCTGATTTTCGATACCAATTCCAGCTGTCGCATCAGCTTGCGAACCAACTTCTTATTGACGATCTCATTCTCGTTGCGTAAAGCACGCCATACGCGGCGGTAACCATACGTGGCGTTGGAGTTGCTAAAGATCTTCGTTATCAGTTTCTTTAGATGGGCATATTTGTCTGGTTCATCAAGGCGACGTTGATGTTCGAAGAAGGTCGACCTGGACAGGCCAGATACGGTGATCAAGTCATCGAGGCGGTGGTCAGACTTAACAGTGATGATGGCTTCGACTTTTAGCCTCGTCGCTGATCCCTGGGGTCCCGTAATTTTTTTAGGTACGCCAATTTAGCCTTGAGAAGCTCATTTTCATCTCGCAGCTTGTCTTCTTCGGTCAGTGGTGCAGGCTGAGCAGAGCCTTGAGGCCTGCCCTTCGGCTTCGGCCGTAGTGCATCAGTACCATCCTTGTTGACCTCCCACACCCAATGACTAATCAGGTCAGGCGAGGACAAGCCGAATTCTTCGGCAAGATCGGCTTTGGTCTCGCCGGCTTTATGGCGGCGAAGGATCTTCATCTTGGTGTCGAAGGAGTACTGTTTCCTCGTTGGTTTGCTCACAAGACAAAGTCTGCCATGTAAACGGAATCGACCCTTAAGCCTTCGAACCTGGCCCCGCTTGACTCCGAGACGATTAGCCACCGCTCTAGCGCCATAGCCGTGCTCAAATAGTTCCACTGCTTGTTCACGCTGAGCCTGGCTCAGCTTGCTGCGTGGATGCATAGAAAAACTCCCCATAATCTGGTTTCTGATTTCTCAGTCCGGATTATGGGGAGCAGTTCAGCTTGAGTCTTTTCCCATTTATAGTAGCCAGAGCGAGAAACCTCTAATAACCTGCTCATTCGTTTTATGCTGTAGTTCGCCTTGCTCTGGCTGTATTAGCTCAAATTTTTCCGATCGCGTTGCGACGCCACGAAGAAGGCGGTGGCTTTTGACAAGAACTCATTATCCATTTTGGCTTCAGCTAACTCGCGACGCAGACGAGCGTTTTCGGCTCGAATATCGGCGTCACTGCGGCCATCAGCTGAACCTTGACGTTCTCGTTCAAGCTTGACCCATTTTCCCAAGAGGCCTTCGGCTACACCGATCTCCTTGAGCTACATGAGCGATTGGGCGTCCCGATTCGATGACCAGTCTGGCAGCTTCCTGCCGGTACTCCGGGGTGTATT
>NZ_LZMN01000074.1:0-74778 GCF_001665955.1 Corynebacterium sp. EPI-003-04-2554_SCH2473622
GGCATCCTGGTCAAATTTTTTGGGCATGGTCCAAATTTTCCCATCTACTCAGACGGAACAAAACCTGGGACACTTCAAAATAAGGTAAATGCCTAGGAACAAAACCTAGTACACTTGAAACCTTATATTAAAGTAAAACATGGGAATAGCGATTTGCTCATTTGCTTCCCGCTACTTCTCTTTAGCTCAACTATCTCCTCCCTAAAGGACACGCTATGGCAATCTGGCAATCTGGAAAAATAAAATTGGAAAAGTAGTAGCTTTTTCTGTCTTCGCTTCAGTCATCTCAGTCGCGCCAATTGCGGCAGCCGAAAATTACACACCACCAGAGCTCAAGCACAACTTATCCACCCAAGCCAATGAGTCCCTTCTTCCGTCAGAACAAGACATTCAAGACATACGCGATGAAATGACTTCGCGTGGAATCAGTAACGAGGACCAAGAAGCGATAGTCGAAAAAATTCGCCAAGGAGAACTGCCTGATGCAGACAATCCTGATGTGGAACCTATTTAGGTATCTAAATCCTCAAAAGATAACGAAGTCCAAGTGCTAAAATTCCCTGACGGATCTATCGCCTATACTTCCATCGGGGATGGAGAGTCCGTTGCGGGAGATGGTCACGCCGGGATTCAAGCGCGTTCAATCGTTGGTAGTGAAGGCTGCCACAGGTACTGGTACAACAATGGCTGGGAACGCTGGGACCACTGTCTTATTCAATATAGTGGCATCGCATTTAAATACTCTTTCCGAGCCGATGTATCACTCCCACACGACCCGAATGGACGAGGAATTATTCGCCGAGTATGGGAACCTACAGTATGGAAAGCGTTTGGGCACACTGTCCAGAGCACTAATGTGTCCATTATCCAAGGTTGGGAAGATAAAAAGACAGGAACTCCGGCAAAGGCTCAGATGCGTGCCACCCTTCAGGTAGGTAAAGTGTTTTCCACGAAAACAATTGCTTTGACGCTTAAAATCACAGGTCGGAAAGTGTCTATTAACCCAACCATGTAGACCATTACTATCTACAGAAAAGCGGGGCCTGATGATTACGCTCTATGATTTTGCAACAACCACAGTCATGCTAGCTATCTTCCTTCTTTGGGTGATAAGCATTATCGTACTGTTCAAAAAGAAAATGAGCGCTCTTTCTGCACTTATATGGCTTGGTGTCATAATCATTCTTCCGATCCTCGGACCTATCGCTTTTCTTCTGTACTCCACTCAGCAGAAAAAGCACGAAGGGGAATCCCCGACTAGATATGAAAGCGACACCCTGGAGGAAAAAAATTTCTTTTAGGTGGTCGTTAAATCGTACATAGGTGTGGCGATATGGGTGCATAAGTGAAAAGTGAACTGGCCCCCGAAAGTTGGACTGGTTTAATTCTAGGCGGTTAGGGCTTCAAGGGTTTGATTTCGATATTGCATCGGGGTCAGGCCCTTGAGTCGTTGTTGGATGCGTTCGGTGTTGTACCACTGGATGTACTCGTCGATCGCCTGGTTGAACTCTGCGACGGTGTCGAAGACTTCTCCGTGGTACATCTCGGTTTTCAGGTGCCCGAAGAAGTTTTCCATCACCGCGTTGTCGTAACAGTTTCCCTTCCTTGACATCGACTGTGTGCCACCAATACCTGTAATGAGTGTGCGCCAACTCGAATGCTGGTACTGGAACCCCTGATCGGTGTGCACAAGCAATCGGTGATCTGGTGATTCTTGCGCGATGGCATCACGCAAAGACTGCGAGGTAAACGCCGTATTCGGTGAGGTTGAAACGCTGTAGGACACGATTGAACGATCACATAAGTCCATAATTGGCGATAGGTAGACTTTGGTGCCAGCAACGCGAAACTCCGTGACATCGCTTACCCACACCGTATTTGGCCGATCAGGGGTGAAACATCGATTCACTACATTGGCTGCGATGTCACTGACTGTGCCTTTGTACGAGTTGTACTTCTTTTTCGCCCTGACCTTGGACTTAAGCCCCAGTTGGTCCATGAGCTTGTAGACCAGCTTATGGTTGACGACCCATCCTTGTCTGCGTAGCTGGGCATGCACTCGCCGGTAACCATAACGACGGTTCATCCGCTCGAAGATCTCACAGATAGCCTGTTTGAGCTGGGCATGCTTATCAACCATGGTGAGGCGTTGTTGGTGATAGAAAAATGTTGACCGGGCAAGACATGCCGCAACCAGCAGGTCTTCTAGGCGGTGGTCTGACTTGAGGGTGACGATAGCCTCGACCTTTAGTCTCGTCGCTGGTTGTTCAAGTCCTGCAATTTTTTTAAGTACGCATTTTCTGCCTGTAGTTTCTCTACCTCGCGGCGTAGCCGATCTTCTGCGGTCAGCGGTGTCGAGCTGGTGCTGCCTTTCGGTCGTCCCTTCGGTTTGAGAGTGTCTGTTAGTTTGTGTGCGGGGTTTAGTTTATAAGTAATCCGAGAATCGGTCGGGGTAAGCCACCGCTGGGGATGCGGAAACTAACGCAAAATGCCCTTACTTAGGTTAGATGGCGGTCATACTCACCCCATATAAGGGGAATAAGTAAAAAGTCGAAAAATTGTGTTGCAGCTTACAATCTACTGTTTTACGATGAGGTTGCTTCCTTAAAAAGGGGCTCGCATCTTACGAATGCATTTTTGGAGGAGATGTGCAAGCTGAAATACGCGGAAAGTTTTTACTCTCCATTTTTCTGGCATTTGTTGGCGGTTTGGGTTTGGTTCCGCAGGCTGCTGCGACTAAGAAAGTCTGAGGCTAAGGGGTAAGTATGCACACAGTTATTATCATTTTTCTCTTTACCTATTCGGTAACTGTATCTTTGATGCTTTTGCGGAAAGATAAGGGGAATAAAAAATAGTATCAATTTTTGTGCTTGAAGTTTGAAGTGCCCTGGGTTTTGTTCCTAGGCATGTGCCTTAATTTCCATTATTTCTCGAGCCGGTTGTCGGCTGCAAAACTCTGCTTCAACCTCTGTTGGCGTGCGGTAGTCAAGGTTCTGATGAAGCATGGCGTCGTTCCACCAATCCACCGGTATCGCGATAAACAATGTTTCACGTGAAACATGGACTCAATCACGCGCGAATTCAGACACGAGTTCCTCAAAGTGTCGGTTAGAATCGCCTCAAACTGTCGGATGGTGAAATAGTGGTGTTGTCTCAGGACTATATTCCGCGGATAGCGGATGTTTTTGTGGAGCAGTCGTTGCGGCGCACTGGAGCCTTGTTGATTGAGGGACCGAAGGGTTGTGGCAAGACTGCGACCGCCCGTCACCATGCCGAGAGCGAAATCAAAGTAGACATCGATCCTGATGTGGAGATTTCAATGGGGGTAGATCCGGCTCTTGTATTACAAGGGCCGACGCCGAGAGTTTTGGACGAATGGCAGGCACAACCAAAATTATGGGATGTAGTACGCCACGAAATTGATGGGCGTGGGCAGCCCGGACAATTTATTTTGACAGGATCGACCGCCCCAGCCGAAGCGGTGCAAGGCCATTCTGGAGCCGGAAGATTCTCTCGCTTAACAATGCACACCATGACACTGGCAGAATCGGGAGAATCCACTGGACAAGCTTCACTGCTCAACATGGTGAAGGGCGAGGCACCGCGCGTCGGCAAGACGGAACTAACTATCCATGATCTTGCGGAAAGGATTTGCCGAGGCGGGTGGCCAGGCTTTTTGCGTCTCAGTGTTGCGGATGCACAAGCAAACCTGCGTGATTATGTACGGACCATCGTGGAGCTCGACATTTCCACACCGGACAAGGTGAAGCGTAACCCAGCTCGGGTTCTGCGGGTAATGCGATCTCTGGCTCGTGGGATTGGAACTGAAATGTCGACGACTGCAATCGCCACAGATGCTGAATTGCACAGAGAAACTGCGATTGACTACTTGGATTCTCTCGAGCGTATTTTCATCAGACAAGACCAACCGGCGTGGTCACAATCCCTGCGCTCACGTACCCCACTACGCAAAGCAGCCAAACGGCACTTTGCAGACCCAGCGTTAGCAGTTGCTGCGCTACAAAAACAGCCGGACGATCTTTTACACGACTTCGAATTTTTCAGTCAGCTTTTTGAATCGCTGGTGGTTCATGAATTATGCGCGCTGACGAACGAGCCGGTCTATCACGCTCGCCTCGGGGATGGCACCGAAGTTGATGCGATTACGACGCTCGCTGGGCGAACAGTGCTTGTGGAGATCAAACTCGGGCACCATCCCAATGTGGTCAACGGTGCGGCGGCGAGTCTGCAGAAATTCGCCGCGGTGATGCCTGAGCCCGCTGAATTTCTGGTCGTGACCGGCGGTGGAATGTCATACCGTCGGCCTGATGGCGTCAACGTCATCGCCATTGGTGCACTCGGGCGCTAGGCAGTTAAACGGACGGCTTAAAGCTCCCGCAGTGCCTAAATCTCGCGCAGTTCCTGTTTCAGCCGCGCACCCAGCAAATCCCAGTTCCAATTCTTGACGACGTGCGCCCTGCCCGCAGCACCCATCTCAGAGCGCAGCTGGGCGTCGGCAAGTAAGCCTTGTAGGCCACGCACAATGCTGCTCACTCGGTGCCCGTTGACTACCACGCCGGTCTCGTCGGTGATGGTTTCCGGCGCCCCGCCGGAGCTGCCCGCGACCACCGGAATGCCGCACGCCTGTGCTTCCAAATACACGATGCCGAGCCCTTCCACGGACAGTCCTCCCGCGCGAGTGCGGGCAGGCATGGCGAACACATCCGCGGCAGCCAACGCATCGTCGACACGCACCTGGTTCTGCTGATAATCCGTGTTGTTCAGCAACAGAGCATCGGGAGCGTATTTCTTTCGCAGCCTTTCCAGGCGCCGATACGAACGCCCGCGGCCCACCAAAATCAGCTGCACATCCGGGAATTGACAACGCAACACCGGAAACGCCCGCAATAGCTTGTCCTGGCCCTTGCGTGGGACGAAACGCGAAATGCACACGATCGTCGGCGCGGACGCGGCAATGCCAAAGGCTTGCTTCGCCTCCACTTGCCGTTGTGGGCTCGCCACCCCGAAATTATCCGCGTTGACCCCGGAAGGCAGATGCACCCACCGCGGGCGGTTACCGAAGGGTTTTTCCAGCCGACGGCGCGTGTAGGACGAGATATACGTCAGCACGTCAGAGTTGTTGCCGATCACGCGCAGCGCCTGGCGTGCCCCCGGGATCATGGACCAGCCGACCTCATGGCCGTGCGTGGTGGAAATGACCTTCTTGGCGCCAGCCTGCTTCGCGGTCTTTGCCAACAAGGCCAGGGGAGCGGCCGCACCAAACCACACGGTGTCGATGTCGTGGGTGCGGATGATTTCGCGGAGTTTCTTTGCCGAACGCGGCGTCGGCAGTAACAGGCGGTGTGGCCAGCGAATCACGGGATAATCCAGCTGCGCATCGTAGCTCTCGCAGGCAGCTTTATCCCGTGTGGGCGCAAAAACGATGATCTCGTTGGGGTCCAGCAGGGAAACAAAATCCCGTAGATATGATTCAATCCCCCCGATTACCGGAGGGAAATCATTGGTGACCAGCAGTGTTTTCGGCATAGTCGGTGGTTATAGCGCGTCGCTCAAGTGATAGTTTTTCACTTCGCTGCCATAAATGGTGCGCTCGTTGCCGTTAATATCGACGCTCTGAAACACGGAATCGTTTTCGATGGCCTCGCGCAGCATCTCAATGCGGTTGCCTTGCTCACCTGGGGCAATTCCGGCGGGGAAATAGTAGGTTGCGCCGTTGTCGAGTTTCACTGACAGTTCTTGCACGCCCAAAGCAATTTCCTCCTCGTCTTTCACACCGCTCTGTCCTATAACCGGCCGACGATGGGCCGTGGCCAAACAAAATGTGGCCATAGAAATAGGGCCTGTGGTGTTGATAATTCCCTTGCACCACAAACCCTATCGAAGCAGATGGCTTAGCTCACGTAACGACTTTATGGCATATGTCTCTTTACGACGCCGCTTGCCGACGCCCCGTCGGTGAATCGCTGCGCTGAACTGGCCAGAATATCTTGCCGACGCCGGGCTTGGGGCACCCAGCTTGCCGACGATTATTTGTCGCCGGACTCAGAACCGGATTCAGGTCCAGACTCGGAATCCAACTTGTCTTTCAGCTGTTCGTCGATCTGCGCTGCTTTTTCGGCAGCGTCGGCATCGTCGTGAGCCACAGCGCGGGTGGCTTCGGAAGCAGCCAGGTTTTCTGCAGCACCCTGGGAGAGATTCTTGGCCAGCTGTTCGTCGATGTCTGCCAGCAGTTCCTCGTCACGCTCGGCTGGATCCTCGGCCAACTCGCCGGCTTTCTTTTCTGCCTTCTTGTTTTCCTCGGAAGCATCTGCATTTGGTGCTTCCAGGTCATCTTCGCTGGTCGAGGAGTACACCAGCGTGCTGGTGGTATTCGAACTGTAATCGCTAGCCTTTGGTGGCTGTTCTTGCGCGCCGGAGTTGCGCTTGTTCAGCACATAGGCGATAACACCAACGACCGCGGCGAGAACAGCGGCCCACAAGGCGTAGAAACCAAAGCCGCGGGATTGAGACTTGGTCTTTTTATCTAGTTTCTTGGCTGCTTTGTCCTTGACCTTCTGCGCAGCAGCATTGGCTTTTTTCTCTGCGCGGGACAGGCGCTTCCGGTTTTTCCGGCCCAGCTTTTTGTCGGCTTTTTTGCGCAATTTCTTGGCCTGCTTCTGGGCTTTTTTGGTGGCCTTGGAGAAATTCTCGCTGGCGGCCTCGCGGACATTTTCTACGGTTTCGGATACGTTGCCGTCGGCAAGTTCACGGCCGGTTCCTTGCAGGCTTTCCAGGCTTTTATCCAAGCGGGCGTGCGCAGCTTTGGTCAGTTTGCCAGCTTCTTTGCGTGCTTCCGGGAAGTGCTTTTCTGCAGTTTTATCCACGGTTTTTGCCGCGCTTTCCAGGAAGTCGAATGCTTCTTGGGACTTCTTGTCGCGGTAATCCTTGAATTTTTCCCAGCCGGTTGAGCTGAGGTTGCGCGCGATGCGCAGGTTGACGTTTGCAGAACCCATGGTTCGTTCACCTCGTTAATTACATGGTTGTCACTAGCTAGATAGTTCCAGGATAGTTGCTGTGGAAGGTGATGTGGGAGATAACAGCGAAAATAAAGTGTTTCCAGCACATCTTAATGGTAATACCATAGACAGCTTGGTTCATTTTTTCTGTTTGGCGACGAATTATATTCAGCTGGCTCCTGGCCTGTTTTTCCAGCATGAACGGCCCGCCGAATGGTAACACCTTTCCGGATTCTTCCTTGTTAGCTGCACAAGCATTAGATTGATGCCAACACTAGACAGCTTGGTTCACAATCAAGACGCAATCAGCCGGAAGGAGGTGACCAGCAATGGCCCCACGAGTATCTGCCTCTGCGCCGTTGGATGATTCCAGCGATAACCCGGATAACCCGGATAACGCAGAAAACACGGAACCGCGTACCAGATCCGAACGCACCGCACTGTCCTTTGAGGTCATTCCACCGCGCCACGACGCCGACGAGAAGAAAATCTCTCACTTGTTGGAAACGCTGCAATCCTATCGGCCGGACTATATCTCGGTTACCAGCTCGTGCCGTTCCGGCTGGTTGGACGGCACCGCGAAGTTCATCTCCCGCATCGACCGCGAAACCAACATGCGCACCTTGGCGCACCTCGCGTGTACTGCAGGCACGAAGCAAGAGATGGTCGCGTGGATCAACCGTCTCATCGATTCCGGTGTGCGTGGCTTATTAGCCCTACGCGGCGACCTGCCAGAAGGCGAGGTCAAACTACCCGCAGATCACTTGCAGTATGCCGACGAACTCGTGCGCCTAATCCGCGAAGTTGAAGGCCAACAGGCAGCCCGCTTCGCTGCCGGACGCTTGGCCGTTGCCGTGGCTAGCTACCCGAACGGCCACTACCAGGCACGCACCGACGACGAAAACTTCGACGTGCTGCTGTCCAAACAACGCAACGGCGCCGATCTGGCCATCAGCCAGCTGTTTTTCGAAGCCGAAGATTTCTTAAAGTTCCGTCGTCGTGCAGAACTGGCGGGCATTCGTATTCCGCAGATCCCGGGAATCATGCCGATTACCAGTGTGCGCCGCCTGCGCCGCATGGCGGAATTTTCCAGCCTGCCGGTACCGGAGCACCTGGTGCGTCGGCTAGAAAGCGCCCGGGATGAGCGCGCCGAGGGCATCGCGATCACCGCCGAACTCGTGCAAGCGATGGTGGACAACGATGTCGGCAGCCTGCACATCTACACCCACAACAACGCGGAGGTCACCCAAGAGCTCCTGGACGCGGTCGGGATTCGCCCGCCAACCGCGCCCAGCCCAACCGCGCCCGGCTAATTCTCTGGCTAGGCCCGCCGCACCCCTACAGAACCCATAACTTCATAACCAGAATTCATAAGCAATAAAACCGCATAAACAGAAATCACACTGTTTTTCTTGTCTCCAGGAAGGACCCGACACTCCCATGTCGCAGACACCATTCCCAACAAAAACCATCGAGGGCTACCCTCGCGTTGGCGCTAACCGCGAGCTCAAGCGTGCTCTTGAGTCTTACTGGGCCGGCCGCATCGACCGCCCAACTTTCGAATCCGCCGCGCACTCGCTGCGCGTAGATACTTATGCCCGTCTGAAGGATCTGGGTCTTGCCGACGACTACGCCATCCCAGCCGACGTCGCGTATTACGATCAGGTGCTGGAAACCGCACTGACCGTCGGTGCTCTAGGCGGCGACGCCGAAGAAGTTAGCCTGGACGAGGAATTCACCCTGGCTCGCGGTAACGCTGATACCGCCCCGTTGGAAATGACCAAGTGGTTCGACACCAACTACCACTACATCGTGCCAGAAATCAGCGCTGACCAGGCCTTCACCGCCCGCCCGCAGCGCCTGCTGAAGCTTGTCGACGAAGCCCGCGAAGCCGGACACACCATCCGCCCATACCTGGTGGGACCAGTCACCGTGCTGGCTCTATCCAAGGCCGCCGATGGCACCACCAACCCGTTGGATCGCCTGGATGACCTCGCGAAATCCTACGCAAAGGTGTTCGCGGTACTGAAGGAAGCCGGCGTGGAATGGGTACAGGTTGCAGAACCAGCCCTGGTTGCCGATCACACCGGAATCTCCGATGCTGAACTTGCTGACCGCGCTGGTGCCATCTGGACTGAGCTGCTGGGCAACGACAACCGCCCGCAGGTGTACCTGACCACCCCTTACGGTTCGCTGCAGGCTGGCCTGGACAAGTTGCTGGCCGCCGCCCCAGAGGCCTTCCAGGTGGATGTTTCTCGCCCAACCCAGGCGCTGGATTCGAACTACCTGGGCCGCATCAAAGAAGCCGTCGCCAAGTCACCACAGACCACCCTGGTGGCCGGTGTGGTTGATGGCCGCAACGTCTGGGCCGGTGAGCTCAACGCGCTGGTCGAAACCGCCGAAGAACTCGGCACCAAGCACGTCACCACCTCCGTATCGCTGCAGCACGTGCCACACACCGTCGAGGCAGAAAAGAACCTGCCTGTCGACGTCGCTGGCTGGTTCTCCTTCGCTGACGAGAAGATCTCCGAGGTCGTCGCCATCGCCGCAGCCCTGGACGGCAAGCGCGATGAGGTTGAGCAGACTTTCGCCCGCTCCGAGCGCGCCCTGCGCACCCGCAAGGAATCCGAGCGCACGCACAATGAGGCCGTCGCCCAGCGCGTCGCCAAGCTGCCAGAAGGCCAGGTTGCTCGTGAGCCGAAGTTCGCCGAGCGCACCGAGATCCAAGAGGAACTGGGTCTGCCGAAGTTGCCGACCACCACCATCGGTTCCTTCCCACAGACCAAGCAGATCCGTGGTGCCCGCGCCGATCACCGCGCCGGCAAGCTCACCGACGAACAGTACGTCGAAGAGCTGCGCGGCGAGATCGCTTCCGTGATCAAGCTGCAGGAAGACCTGGGCATCGACGTGCTGGTACACGGCGAGCCAGAGCGCAACGACATGGTGCAGTACTTCGCGGAGCTTCTCGACGGCTTCGTCGTCACCGAAAACGGCTGGGTACAGTCCTACGGTTCCCGCTGCACCCGTCCTCCAATCGTCGTTGGTGACGTCTCCCGCCCGGAGGCCATGACCACCGAGTGGGCCAAGTACGCGCAGTCGCTGTCCGACAAGCACGTCAAGGGCATGCTGACTGGCCCGGTGACCATCCTGGCGTGGTCGTTCATTCGTGACGACGTCCACCAGTCCGTCTCCGCCGACCAGATCGGTGTCGCGCTTGCCGACGAAGTCGCTGACCTGGAAGAAGCTGGCATCGACATCATCCAGATCGACGAGCCAGCCCTGCGCGAGCTGTTGCCACTGCGCGAATCCGACCGCGCTTCCTACCTGGATTGGGCCGTACGTGCCTTCCGTTTGGTCTCGCTGGAAGCGAAGCCAAAGACCCAGATCCACACCCACCTGTGCTACTCCGAATTCGGCCAGATCATCGACGCGGTTGCCGCACTGGATGCTGACGTGACCTCCATCGAGGCTGCTCGTTCCCGCATGGAGTTGCTGGAGGATCTCAACGATTCCTTCACCAGCGAGATCGGACCAGGCATCTACGATATCCACTCGCCACGCATCCCTTCGGTGGAAGAGATGGAAGAGCTGATCCGCGCGGCGCTGAAGAACGTCGACGAGAAGCGCCTGTGGATCAACCCGGACTGTGGTTTGAAGACCCGTGGTTACGAAGAGACCGAAGAGTCGCTGCGCAACATGGTTACCGCGCGCAACAACGTGGTGGAATCGCTGAACTAATAGTGAGTTGGCTAGCGTCGGCGTCGCCAAGCACAATCGGGCGGTGCTGACAGCTGGCCTGAGACGCTACCGCTTAATCTTGGGGCGCGTCCTTGAGCTGCTGGGCATCATTTTCCAGCGAGCTGAGGACGCGCTCCATTTTTTCTTGCTGTTTTGTCGAACGGTGCTCTAGGTGTGGTGCTTGTTCGGCTAACCGAGTGTTATCGGTGGGATCATTATCCAAGATGCCTTCACGGATTTGGCGGGTGCGTTCGACCTCTGCATCAATGACGACGCCGAAGACCAAGCTTGTATTCGCAATCCAGCAGCCGAAGAAAAACGTCACGATCGAGCCCAGCGCACCATAGGAATTCAGCGACGATAGGTGCACGAAATACACGTAGAGCCCACCGCCGGTGAGGAAGATCAGTACCAGGGCGACGAATGCCCCAAGTGTGAAGATCCGCCACTTGGACCGGTACGGGCGCACGTTCGGCGCATAGTAATACAGCACGGAAATAAGACCCGCGGCCATGATCACGATGACTGGCCAGCGCACCCACGCCCAAATGGGCAAGATGGCGGTGGTGAGAAATTCAATTTCTTCATAGATGCCCAGTGGCCCGGCGATGGGGTGGATCAGTGTTTCCACCACGGTGACATTGACGACGAGCGCCAAGAAGATCAGGCACACGCCCAAAATCATGGCTACGGATAACAAGGCCATGGATGACCAGACGTGTAGGAGCGGGCGGCCGTCGATATCGCCGTACACGCGGGTGGAGAACCTAGCGAAGGCGCGCACGTAGGCGGACGAAGAGATCGCGGCTAAGACCACACCGGCGAGCAGGCCGAGTAGGTTTGTCGACGTGCTGGATAAAACAGTATCGACGGTGTTGAGCACGGTTTCGGTTTGGTTGACCGGCAAAATTCCGCCCAGGAAATCCCACAGCAGGTTTTCCAGGAGATCGCGGTTATTCGCCATGATGAGCACACCGATGCCATAAAACACCAGCAACGTCGGTGCCAGTGCCAGCAGCGTGAAATAGGTGAGCCCTGCGCCCATGTCCGGGATTTGTAGCCGCAATGATTGCACCACGATGCGGCGGATCGTATACCACCAGCCGACACGGGTCAGTTGCGGCCGTGGCGGGGGAGTGACGGGTTCTGCGCGGTGGGCGCCGGCCATGGTGGTAGCGTCCTTACGATGTTGGGGGCTTAGGGGACCACCGTAGTGTACTGAAAAGCCACTGTGAGTGGTGGCAGCGGGGCGGGAACGGATAAGAGCTTTAGGGCAAAAAACCCGGTAGAGGGCTGCCAGTGCGACCAGCTGCAGCGCTCTGTCGTCTATAGTGGTGGGCATGAGTAAATCCACTGCCAAGGCAACTTTGCATACTAATCATGGCGATATCGTGATTGAGCTGTTCGGCAATCACGCACCAGTGACCGTCGAAAACTTCGTCGGCCTGGCCAAGGGAACCCAGGAATACTCCACCCAGAACGCACAGGGTGGCCAGGAAGGTCCGTTCTACGACGGGGCCATCTTCCACCGCATCATCGACGGATTCATGATTCAGGGCGGCGACCCAACTGGCACCGGTCGTGGTGGCCCGGGCTACCAGTTCCGCGATGAATTCCACCCAGAGCTTTCTTTCGACCGTCCATACCTGCTGGCCATGGCGAACGCTGGCCCAGGCACCAACGGTTCGCAGTTCTTCATCACTGTCGGCAAAACCCCACACCTGACCGGTGCACACACAATCTTTGGTGAGGTCACCGATAAGGATTCGCAGAAGGTCGTCGACAAGATCGCTAAGGTTTCCACCGACCGCATGGATCGTCCGCATGACGACGTCGTCATCGAGTCCGTGGAAATTTCCGAGGAAGCATAAGCTCTAGCTTTCGCTGCTTTTTACTGCTTGTACTTCGTTACCCGGGGCTGGCACACACCGTGTGTTGGCCCCGGGTTTTTCTATGCCTAAGCACAGAAAACAGACAACACTGACAATGTTGACAATGTTGACAATGTTGACAGCGTAGGCAGAACAGACAGAACAGTAAGCAGAAGCAACACAAGCTTCGGCCAAAACAGAGTTAGCAATCAGAGTTATCAACAATGTAATTCGGTTATCCACGAAGTTATCCACCGGTATTCATTGTGAAGAAACCCCGGGAAGTTATCCACAAGTCTTGTGGATAATGTGGAAAACCATGATTGTAATTTACAGCCTCAAGTTTCACTTGAATGTTATTTAGGCAGCTAGAGGCACAGAATTGCAGAATTCACTGCACGGCTTTGTTCACAGCCAGTGAAATAATGACCTGAAGTTTGTCCACAATGTACGTTTTTCACAAATTAGTCCACAGATTGTGGATAACTTTGTCGACAAGTTGTGGTCAGCTAGTAGAAAAATCCCCATGGTTATCCACAACAATTCACAAGTTGTGGACACCATGGGGATGGCATCGTACGCCGCGGATGGCGTCGGGGCTAGGGCGTGGTTGGGGTTAGGGCGTCGGGGTTAGTGCGTGGTCTGGTTTAGCAACGAGGTATAGGAAACGGCAGACACCGGCATCTGTAATTAGTGGGCTGGTTCGGTGGGTTGTGCACAGCCGATAGAAAATTCCTCGTTACGGTCCGGGTTCTCCGGGTATTCCAGGAGCATGCGGGAATAAATCCGGGCGTTGTAGCCACATTCCTCGCGGTTATCCAAAGTTAGACGCACCGGGAAGGTTGCAAATTCACCATCGGCGCACAGCGGATCACAATTGTTTATCCACGCGGTGCCGGTGGCAGTAGCGGTGTCAGCGCCCCAGTTTTCCCATTCGAGATCTTCCACGTAATAGTTATTGTCCGCGCAGGCGGTCGAAATCATCTCGGGGCCTTCCAACCCAGTGACGTGTACACAATCCACGATTGCGGTGGCAGAAACCTCCGTGGTGATCCCCGGCCCTACTAAACCATGTACGCGCACTAACTGTCCGGTTGCCGGAATCACCGAAAAACTGAGCTGATCCACGTCGCGGATCACGGTTACTACTTCGTCGTCACCGCCGGTCGTGGATTGCTCCACACCAGCCAAGTCATTGCCGTCTAGTGAGGCCATCAGCTCATATAACACTTTTTGCTGTGCACTGGATAAAGCCGGGTGTAACAGCAACTTCAAAACGCCACGTGCAGTGGAATCATCCAAAGAATCTGCAAGTGCGCGCAGGCTTTCAGTATCCGCGCCGGTGGCTTGTAGCTGCACTGGATCCACGGATAGGTTGCGGTCTGCATTCTGTAATTCGGCCGGCGCATTGTTGCTTTGCGCCGTGGAGGTTCGCACCTGCCCATCGGCGGAAACTTCGTACGCGGTAGAAACGAACTCTTCGCCTAAGCGATCGGTGCGCTCCAGGTATTCCTGGGCGGTGACCGCAATGTCAGTGGCATCGGCAGCGTGTAGGGAAGATTCACCGGCAGTGGCCAGGATTTCTTCGGCTGTGGCGGTAGCTTCCTGCCCGTTGAACAGGTTTGGCAACAAGCCGGTACCCAGCGCGATAGCGCTGACGGCAGCGGCAGCGGCAGCACCCAGCAACCAGCGGCCGCTGTTGCTACGGCCAGCTCCAAAGCCAGAGCCAGCGCGCGACCCAAGACCAGCGCGGGCGTCTCCCAGAATCGCCTGCAGGTGTTTTTCGCTGCGGCGTCGTTCCAACTCGTTCAGCTCGGGGTTACGGACCGGGTTGGCGTCGGCAAGTTGCCGGGTGAGCTCGTCATCAAAATGTGTCATTATGACCGACCTAAGTTTTCTGGTTCCAACACTTCTTTGAGTCTGGTGCGTGCACGGTGCAGTTTCACGCGCGCGTTATTTTCGGTGATACCTAAACTGGCAGCGATATCCGGAATGCTCAACTGCTCCCACGCATGCAGGGCGATGATGTCGCGATCCGCAAAAGACAGTGCGTTTAATGCGCGGTTGATATCGAGCGACAAATCAGCGACCTGGCTGAAGTCGTCGGCAGCAATCTGGTCAAGCTCCGCCTCTTCTTCTACGCGGTCCTGGCGGGCGGACTTGCCGCGGTAATATTCCTTGACCACATTGCCGGCGATGCCATACAGCCACGGCAAGGGGCGCTGCGGGTCTTGCAGTGATGAAAAATTCGCCCACGCGCGTCCGAAAACATCCGCGCAGTATTCCTCCGCGACCGCAGCCGCAACGCGTCGGCGAAGGTAGGCCAAAATCTGCGGGTAGTGTTCCCGGTAGATAGTGGTGAAGGTCGCCTGATCTTGCGACGACCTGGAATCGCTGGTCACAAATAATTCCTACTGCGCGGGTGGGGATGCGGGGATTATGCGGGCTGCGGATATTGGGAAGGCTATTGCCTAATTGATAGCGACGGTATCTGTTACGCCCGACGAACAAGTGATGGTAGCGGTGGCGTCTTCGTCAGTGAAATCTGCCGGGACGGTGACGTAACCGATGAGCTTGCCGACGTCCGCACCCGGAGACATAGTGGTCGACTCGCCGAAGCTGGTGTCCAGATCTGCCCGGACGTCTTGGCCTGGGCAGGTAGCTGCGATGAGAAGCTCTTCGCCTGGCTGCACAATGCCGTCGACGGTGACATCCAAGTTTTCGTTCTGGCCGGTGACCTCAAAAGCATTTTCGCTGAATGGCTCCTGAGCGGAGGTTGCCAGTGCGATGCCGCCACCGGCAATAGCTACGGTTCCGATGATTCCGGCAGTGATAGCAGTGCCACGAGTTTTCATGTTGTTTCTCCTTAACTCACGGGCTTGAAGTGCTTACGTCTTGTATGTGTTCCTAAACCCGGAGTTATTACATGTGGCGAGAAAAAGTTTTGCTAGCCCTGTTTTTACTGGTGGCAGGGCTAGCAGGGCTAGTAGCGCAAAGTGGTTTGGGTAGTCAGGCTGGTTGGGTTGGTTGGCTTGGAAGACTAGCGCCACCCCATGGTCATCAACAGACCAAGGATGAACAGGCCAAAGCCAATGCCGTAGTTCCAGGCCTGCAAGTCCCGCATGAACGGAATCGACGGGCCAGCCAGGTAGTTGATCACGAGGTACAGCAACCCAGCCAGGATGAAGAAAAACATCAAGCCCTTGTACCACTTCGGGGTGCCGCCGGTATTGATCTTGACCGGGGTGCGGCTGGCGCTGGAGGACTGGCCGGAGAACTGGTTGCTAGATTGTGAGACCTTTGCCTTAGGCATGATGCACCTTCATCAAAATCGTCGTTGGGTTAGGGATAGTTTAATGCTGTTTAGTTTAACAGCGCCGCCTCCTAATAAGCAGGACGACGACGCTGTAGGGGGCGTGCAGTTTTCCGTTACGGCACCAGGGCGCGCAGATTGAATTCGTAGAAGCGGACGTTAATTTCCTGGTCCTTGCGAATCGTCTCGCCTGGCGACGGGCTAGTAACTGCAATCAAGCCTTGGTCGGTGACCACGGCAGTGTCGACTGGTTCACCGGTAAGTAACTTCGACTCACTTGCTTCCCAGCCTGCATCACGCAGGGCGTTTAATGCTTGGCTGCGGTTTTTCCGCGTGATATCCGGCATAGTCGTCAACAAGCCATTGGATACTTCGACGCGCACATCGGAACCCTCTGGGCGCATCTGGCCAGCACCATCCACACTGAGCACGCGATCGGCTGGCTCAAGTGAATCCACAAACTGTGGTTTTGGCACGAAGCCCAAAGATTCCAGTGTCTCGCGAGCTTGACTCCATTTCATGCCAGTTAAGCTTGGCACTCGCACGTCGACGATCTCCGGGCCCCGGGAAATGGTTACTCGCACCCTGGAACCTTTCGGCAAATTAGCGCCAGCTGCTGGTTCATGGCGGGTGATCCGGCCCTGCTCGATGGAATCTGAAAACTCCTCGTCAACCTCCGGCTCTAGTTCTAGACCAACTTCGGCCAGTGCGGCTGATGCTTCCTGTGGGGTCATATTCACCAGACGCGGAACCTGGGTGTCTTCTTTACCCGTCGACACCGTCACGGTCACCGTGGTGTTGCGTTGCAATTGCGAACCCACACTCGGATTGGTGCGCACGACGTGGTGTTCTGGAACCTCTGGATCTGGCGCGTCGACGATTTCTGGGCGCAGGCCAACCTCTTCAAGCTTCGCGATGGCCTCGTTGCGTTCCAATCCAATGATATTCGGCACTGACACGGTCTCGGATTGCGCGAGGTTATTCGACTGTCTGCGCGAGTCCCGGTCGTTGAGCACACTCCAGGCATAGCCAGCGCCAATCACCAGCAGCGCAATCACAATAAACGCGACTAACCAGCGTAAATGGCTTGACGGTTTCGCCGTTGTCGCCGTTGGAGGTGCCGTGTGCGCGCCCGGGGCATTGGCTGGTAGTGCTCGCGCTGCTCCGGCGGCCGTACCAGCTGCACTAGCTGGACCTGGCGCACCGGCCATCGCGGTTTCTGGGTACGCCTGCTGCGGTTGTGCAGCATGAGTTTCTGGATAACCGACGGTTTGGGTTGGGAATTGCTCCTGCGACGGTGCCACATGCGCGCGGGCCGCCTGAGTCACGGAGCCACGGGACAAAAGCTCGAGATCCTGGCCCATCTCGGCGGCAGATTGATAGCGATCGCCTGGGTGCTTCGCCATGGAGGTCATCACCACGGCATCGACGTTTAGTAACGCGGTTGGGGCCAAGTCTATCTCTGGCATGCGTTCCGACGGCGGGGTGACGTCTTCTTGCACGTGTTGGTAGGCCACGGCAAACGGAGTTTCGCCCTGGAACGGGGTGCCGCCGGTGATTGCCTCGTACAGCACGCAACCCAGCGCGTATACATCTGAGCGCGCATCCGCATTCTTGCCACGAGCCTGCTCCGGCGAAAGGTATTGCGCGGTACCGATGACTGCGGATGTCTGCGTCATTGCCGACGTGGAATCATCCAAGGCACGGGCGATGCCGAAATCCATCACCTTCACCATTCCGGTGTTGGTGAGCATAATATTTGCTGGTTTAATATCGCGGTGGATGATGCCAGCGTCATGACTGGCTTGCAATGCAGAGCACACCGGCTGCAGAATCTCGGCGGCCTCTTGCGGGCTCATTGGCCCGTCATTGCGCAGCAGATCCCGTAGCGTATTACCGTGGATGCGCTCCATCACGATGTATGGAATGCCGATACCGTCGATGGTTTCTTCGCCGGTGTCATAGACTGCCACGATATTCGGGTGGTTCAGCTTCGACGAGTTGCGTGCTTCCCGGCGGAAACGTTCGCGGAAGTTCATATCCCGCGCCATCTCGGAACGCAGCATCTTGACTGCGACGTCGCGTCCCAACAAAGTATCCTGCGCCGCGTATACATCAGACATGCCACCGCTGCCGATGATCTCGCCTAGTTCATAGCGCTGCGCCAAGCTGTAATTCATTGTTATTCCGTCTCCTGCTCAGCCGCGCCCAGTGGGCGGGATCCACCAGATTGCTGGTTGCCAGCTGCGGCGCCGACGTTGCCAGCGTTCCCAGTATTGCCAGCGTTGCCTGGGTTCCTGTTTCCAGACTGGCCCTGGTTAGCACCGTGCCCGACACCAGCGCCGGCACCGTGCCCGGACTGGCCGGACTGGCCAGAATGGGACTGGCCTGACTGTCCCGACTGTCCCGACTGTCCGGTTTGGCCGCCGCGTTGGCCGATACCAGAGGTGGCGTCGGTAGCGTTTTCATTGGCATCATTTCCAGCGTCGCCGCCGGTTTGTCCGCCTTGCTGGCCTTGGCCACCGGGCTGTTGATTTGGCGCCTGTGGTGCGTTACCGCCGTTACTAGTGCCAGCGCCATTGCCGGAACCGCCAGTACTACCGGAACCTTGCCCGGCACCCGTACCACCAGAACCACCAGCGCCGCCGGAACCACCCGAGCCCTGGCCGCCACCAGAACCACCAGAACCACCCTGGTTTGCCGGGGGATTAACCCATTCAGTCACGATGACCGGCTCGGTCTCACTCGGTTGCGTTGATGATGCTGGGCTGCGGTCCAAGATGCCGTCGAGAGCGTTGCTGTAAGTTGCCATGAACCACAGGGCAAGAGCGGCAATACCAGCGATCACGACGGCAACGAACATGCCACAGCCAAAACCAGCTCCGGCACTCGAATTTTTCTTTTGGTGCACGGGCTGTATTACCGGAGCCACTGCGGCTTGGCCAGCACCGGTATAAGGGTGCCCCACTGCAGGTTGTTGCACCTGCGCTACGTGGCCAGCTGGAGCAGGCACAGGCTGCGGGGTACGCGGACGCGCAGTTGATGGGCTGGCGGTGCGCGCGTTCGTTACCCGGCTCAGTTGTTGCGTCGAAGCCGAAGGGGCCGGTTCTTGCGCGACCGTCGCCAAGGCGGCCGATTTTGGTGCCGGTGGGCGTTGCCCCAAGCGCACCTTGGATGCGGCTACCGCGAATTCGTTGCCGTCAGCAAAACGGGTATAGGCATCTTTGCGCAGCGCAATACCAATCAATTCGCGCGCCGGGGCACTGACTTGCGTCGACAAGGCTTCTGGTGCTTGGTTGATGTGCGCCAGTGCTACCGAAACGGAAGAATCTCCGTGGAATGGGCGCTTTCCGGCTAACATCTCGTAGCCCACAACACCCAGGGAATACACATCCGATGCTGGGGTGACGGAATGGCCTTGCGCCTGTTCGGGGGAAACATACTGCGCGGTACCCACCACCATGCCGGTGCGGGTTAGCGGCACGGCCTCGGCGGCTTTCGCGATACCAAAATCGGCGATCTTCACCCGGCCGTTTTGTGTAATGAGGAGGTTGCCCGGTTTGATATCGCGGTGCACCAAACCCATGCGGTGGATAATGGACAGGCCGTGTGCGGCTTGTTCCAGCACGTCGAGCGCGAGTGATTCATCCAGGTTGCCTTCGCGTTGCAAAAGATCGGCTAGCGATTCACCGCGAACGTATTCCATGACGATGAAGCAGAACGTGTGGCCATTATCTTCTGTGACTTCACCATAGTCGTAGGTGGCGACCACATTGTCGGATTCAATGCAACGCGCGGCATCGGCCTCGTTGCGGAAGCGATCCAAAAACTCGTTGTTGTCGGAAAACTCTGGGCGCAGAATCTTGATCGCCACTTCGCGGTCGTTCGCGTGGTCGTCGGCAAGCCATACCGTGGACATGCCGCCGTGGCCTATGACCCATTGCAGCTCATAGGCATCGCCAACCAGAGTCTGAATGCTTTCGCGGTTGTTCACATCAGCCATAAATTATTGCCCCCTGCCAAAGTCGAGCAGAGCCCGGCCCAGCGGTGCGGCAACAGAGCCACCGGTAGCACCTTCGCCTTGGCCGCCACCGTTCTTGACGACGACAGCCACCGCCAAGTCTGCATCCGGCAGGTATGCCACATACCAGGTGTGCGGGGCGGAGCCTTCTGCGTGTTCTGCGGTACCCGTCTTGGACGCCACATCGGGAGCGGAGGCGCCGAGGGTGTGTTGCTCCGAAGCCAGCATCATTTGTTCGATGGTTGCTGCGGTTTCTTCCGGGATCGCGCGGTTTAGTGAGTGCGGTTTTGTCGTAGTGATATCACGCAGGTTGGAACTGGTGATCTTGTCGACGACGTAAGGCTTCATCCGCTCACCGTTGTTCGCGATGGTTGCTGCCATCACGGCTGCCTGTAATGCGGACATGGTGACATCGCGCTGACCAATCGAGGACTGTCCTAGCGCAGCCGGGTCTGGTAGGTCGCCGAGTGCGCCCGGTGAGGTGGGAATTCCGAGATCGTAGTTTTCGCCCACGCCGAAGGCTTGCGCGGTGTTGCGCAGTGCTTCGTCGCCGATGTCGATACCCATTTCAACGAAGGCTGTGTTGCAGGAGTACTGGAATGCAGTCAGCAAACTCACCGCATCCGAACCGGCACACGCTTGACCGGCGTAGTTCGTCAGCTCTGTGGTTGTATTCGGCAATGTGATTGACGGTGCGCCGGTCAGTGTTGATTCTGGACCGTAACCAGCTTCGATACCCGCAGCGGTGGTGATGATCTTGAAGATGGAACCCGGTGGCAGCGTTTCTTGGGTGGCGTGGTTCAACAGCGGGTTTCCGTCCGTGCTGGTCAACTCTGCCCAGGAATTTTCTGCGCCGTCACCGAGTAACGCGTTTTGGTCGAAGCTTGGGGTGGAAGCCATGGCTTTTACCGCGCCTGTCGACGGCTGAATAGCGACGGAGGCACCTTGGTAGCCCAGTTCGGCCAGCTGCTGGTAAGCAAATTGCTGCATTTCTGGGTTGATGGTCAACTCCAGGTTGGCGCCGTTTGGTTGCTTGCCGGTGATCACATCGCGCCAATTGGTGCTCAGCAAAGAAGGGTCAGTGCCGTTGAGGATCTCATTGTGGGACTGTTCCAACTGCGAAGCGCCGAATTGATCCGACAGATAGCCGACGATATTGCTGAATGCCGGTGGGTTGGTTGGATAGTTACGGGAGTAAGTTTCATCTGCGTTCGGCAACGACTCGGCCAAGACTTGCCCGCCGGCAGAGATTTGGCCGCGTGCGATGGTTTGGGAGTCGTAGAAGCCACGCTGGTTCGCTGGGTGGTTGGCGTACTTGTCTTCCTGGAAGGCCTGCACGATGGTCAGGTTAACCAGCAGGATGATTGTCAGAATGATCGCAAATACGGCGACTAGGCGAATGGAACGGTTCATCGTTTCGCCTCCTGGGAACGCTGGGAACGCTGTGAACTTTGGGAACGCTGCCAACGGCGTGGACGTTGTGAATTCTGTGGATGTTGTGGCTGTGCAGAATATTGAGCGTATTGAGCTTGCTGCATATCGAAGACGCCGGTGTGCTCCATACCAGGCGCCGCATTTGCTGCTGGTTGTGCGTGCCCGCCGTCGGCGTTTGCATTATTTCCGGAGGCTTCGTCTGCTGGACGACGCGCAGAATTAGAGATGCGCAGCAGCAGTGCCAACAGCACGTAGTTAGCCATCAGGGAAGAGCCACCTGCAGACATGAATGGGGTAGTCAGCCCCGTCATCGGTAACAGGGCAGTGATGCCACCGACGACAACAAAGATTTGGATAGCCATCGTCAGCGAAAGCCCAGCGGCCAACAATTTACCGTAGGAGTCACGGACCTTCAGGGAAGTGTTAAACCCGCGCGAGACGAGCAGGGCAAACAGGATAAGTACGCCTGTGAGACCGATCAGGCCGAGTTCTTCACCAATGGCGGCGAGGATGAAGTCTGTCCATACAACGGGAATGATATCCGGGTGTCCTTCGCCCAACCCGGTACCGGTGACTCCGCCCCAGGACATGCCGAACAAGGACTGGGAGAGCTGGAATCCGGTGCCGTCGACGTCGTCCAGCGGGTTTCGGAATGCAGAAAAACGGTCCTGGATCTTTGCCGAAAGGGAGTACACAAAAGCACCGCCCAGGGCGGTGAGGCCCAAACCAATGATCAGCCAAGACCAGCGGCCGGTAGCCATGAACAACATGCCCAACACGGTGCTGAACAACAGGAGAACTGGGCCGAAATCGTTGGAAACCGCCATGATCAAAATCGCGATGGCCCAGACCAGCAAGATTGGGGCGAGGTCGCGTAGACGCGGGAAGGAGATGCCGAAGAAACGGTAACCCGCGACGGTAAACAGGGCCCGTTTTTGCACCAAAAGCTGCGCGAAAAACATCAGCAGCAGAATTTTGGAGAATTCGCCTGGTTGCAGGGTGAAGCTACCGATCTGAATCCAGATGCGGGCATCCGCGTTGATCGAGGTGGGCCATACCAAGGGCAGTGCCAGCAGAACCAAACCTAGTGCCCCCAGCAAATAGGAATAGCGGGTGAGCACTTTGTGGTCGCGCACGATGATCAGCACGGCAATCAGCAGCGCTACGCCGATAACCGACCACATGACCTGCCTGTTTGCCAAGCCCAGATCTTTGGCGGTGTCGATGCGATAAACCATAATCAGACCCAGACCATTGAGCAGGCTGACCACCGGCAACATGATCTGATCTGCGTAGGGCGCCCAGATCGTGAGTGCGATGTGTGCGACGGTAAACACGCCGATGAACGCTCCCACCAGATACAGGAACGTCACCGACAGCGTTGATCCTTGGGACAGCTCAAAGCTCGCCAAGGTCGCGGCGAAGGCAATCGCTGCGACGATGAGCAAACCCAGTTCTGTGCTACGAATGAAAATCCGGGACATTTAGGACACCTCCCTGCAGTTCACGCCGGGGGTGGACAGACCACCGTCATCGGCAGATTCCGCATTTGCGGCGTCTTTGTTTGTGTCTTTGTCTGTGTCTTTATTCGCGCCGCTGTTGCCGCTGTTGTCGTCGTTGTTCTTGCCCTCGCTGTTCTTGCCGTTGTTGTCGGTTTCGGCACGGTTTACGCATACAGGCAAAGCTTTATCGGATAGACGCTGTAGCTGGTCGGTGACCTCCGAATAGGAACCTGAATCCAGGTGCGTGATGGATCCACGCACGGAACCTGGCAGGTCAGTCAGCGAAAATGGGTGGCAATCATTGCTGGGTTTTTCACCCAGGTCGGTCGTGCGAACCTCATCATCTTTGGTGAGACACACCCGCTGGTATGGCTCGTGCAGGTCCTTACCGAACAGCGAATAATCCACCCCGCGTTCGATGATTAGCTCATCGGAATCATTTGTGGCGATGTAATACTTGTCCTGCGAAGATGCATACACCCACCAGCCGCCACCGATCAGGCCGGCGAGCAAGACGAGCACGACGATGGCCAATGTCCAATTGCGTCCGCGTTTGCTGGCATTATCGTGTGCGCTGTTCTCAGCGGCCCCAGCGCTACCGCCAGCCCAAGCTCCGGAACCAGTTCCAGCTCCAGCCACATTCCCAGGTCCAGAACCGTTACCTGCGTTGGCGCCAGTTCCATGGTTGTGCGCACCGGCGGCCTGCGCCTTCGGCTCCACCACCTGTGGGCGGCGGTTCAACGCTGCTGCGCGCCCGGCCGCGGTATTCGGGTGGGCGCGTTCTGCTTCGGGCAATGCCAAAGCGCCGGCGCTCACTGGAGCTGCCGGAATGGTGGTGGATTCGTCGTCACCAGCTAAAACATCAGCTACTACGACGGTGACATTGTCTGGGCCACCAGAACGCAGCGCCAGGTCAATCAGTTTGCTGGCAGCCTGTTCCGGGGTGCCCTCTTTGAGGGTTTGTTCGATGGTATCGGCAGTGACGGGGTCGGAAAGCCCATCCGAGCACAACAGCAGCCGGTCACCAGGTTGGGCGTCGATCATGCGCAGCGTCGGATCTACCGGGCGGCCGGTATAAGCCTTCAGAATCAACGATTTTTGCGGGTGTGTGGATACATCCTCAGGTTTCAAACTGCCGGAATCCACTAGGGACTGCACGTAAGTGTCGTCGATAGTGATTTGTTCCAGCTTGCCCCCACGCAGGCGGTAGCCACGCGAATCACCCACATGGCACATGCCAAACGTGGTGCCATTGAACATCAGGGCGGTGCACGTGGTACCCATGCCCTGAGTTTCGGGCCGCTGTCGCACGGTATCGGCGATGGCGGTATTAGCGTCGTCGGCAGCCGTGCCCAGCAAAGCCAGCATGTCGTTTTCGCCTGGGTCACGGTCCAGGCGCTGCATCGTGGTGACCAGCAGCTGGGAAGCAACCTCACCGGCGGCGTGGCCACCCATGCCGTCGGCAAGCACCAAAAGATTCCGGCCAGCGAAAGCGGAATCTTCGTTGTTAGTACGAACAAGACCGCGGTCCGAGGCCGCGGTGTAGTTAAGTTTCAGTGAATTCTGCGATGGAGACATCTATGGCACCAGCCTCAATAGTGAACGCCCCAGTTTAATCTCAGTTCCCACGGCGATGCGTTCTGGCTGGTCAATACGGGCGCCAGAGACAAAGGTGCCGTTTCGGGAGTCCAAATCCTCGATGAACCATTCGCTGCCACGACGGAAGAGCCGGGCATGACGCGAAGAAGCGTAATCATCACCGACGACGAAATCACAATCTGGTGCCCGGCCGACGGTGAATTCTTCCAGGGAAGAGATCTGCATGTGTGAGCCACGCAGTGGACCTTCGACTACCGTGATTTGGGCGGCTGGCTTGCGCGAACGTGGAACCGGTGCCGCGAAACCGGTGTTGCTTGCGGTTTTCGGGGCGGTGCCTGCCGAAGCAAACTTGGCGTCGCGGCGCATGGCGTTAAGCGCCACCAGAATGAATAGCCACAACAGCACTAACAGGCCGATGCGTAGCCCAAACACGAGGACTGAATCCATGGTGGCCCTTCCTTCGCTAGGAGTCGAGGTTAAGAATTGGGGTAAGTAATGCGGACTTCAATATGAGAGTGTCCCACAGTGATGACGTCTCCGTCAGCTAGAAGCCAATTTTCGATTGGTGTGTCATTCACAGTTGTGCCATTGGTCGACTGTAGATCCACCAGGATTGCGTCGTGGCCATCCCAGCTAATTTCTGCGTGCTGGCGTGACACGCCAGTATCTGGAATGCGCAGGTCGGCATCATTGCTGCGGCCGATGATATTGGAGCCTTCTTCCACCAAGTAGCTGCGCGAAGAACCATCCTGCAGCAACAAAGAAACGCGGGTGGTTTCTTCTTCTGGCTGCCGATCCTGCTGCGCCCGGTTTTGCTTGTCGACGTCTTCACTACGGAACATCGTTGTCGTGGCGTCGTGGCCGGCTGGTTGTCCTGATCCAGCGGAATACGGGGAACTAGTCATGGCAGGGGATTCCTCCTGTCGGCTGCTGGTTTGTTCGCCAGCGCCGTCGTTTTCGGGATTATCGTCATGGGTGATGATGGCGTCGAAGCCGGAATGCTCCACCGGCTGCGCATCAGAGAAAGATGAGACCCGAAGTTGACCTGTGCGTAAGCCGGATTCTTCGGCGATGCGCACGATCACAGGGCCAAAGGTTTCCATTCCTTCGTTGCGTAGGAAACGCGCCAGTTGGTCGGCCAGACTGATGGGCAGCTGCCGATCCCGTGAGAGATTCTCCAGGTCCTTTGATGAGACACCCACTGTATACACATTGGGAACAAAGCCGCGGGCGGTGGCGGAAAGGTTGTCTTGTGCTTCTTGTTTGAGAAGCTCTTCAATCTCTGCCGGGACGACTTTGCCACCGAAGATCAGGGCAATGCCGTTATCGAGGCCGCGCTGCATGGCGCTGTCGAGCTTGGCAAACCGTGACATAAGTGCCATTGCGCGAGCCCTCCTTTCTGAATCTAGCTACTGGGCCTGGGCGTTTTCTCCCAGTCAATCTTGCGGTTGTGCGTGATTGTTGGAAGATATCTGAAAACCAAGTGTGTCCCAGTATAAAGTGTTCTAGGTCAAAAACCGTAAGCCAGTACGGTGTGGTTGGTGGTTTTTTCGAAATTTTGCTGTGCAGAAAAACCGCTCATGAACAGCTAATTTGCTAATTAATGCAAATATCGTGTTATCTTCATTAAGTCGCCAAATCAAGCACTGTGCATCTAGTACTAAGTGTTTGGTCTCATGGACACCCAGCCCGGGTGGCGGAATTGGCAGACGCGCTGGCTTCAGGTGCCAGTGTCCTTATAGGACGTGCGGGTTCAAGTCCCGCCCCGGGCACGATTTCATCCCAGATTATCGAGTTGCACAATGCACGCGATGGTCTGGGTTTTTGCGTTGCGGGGGTGTGTTCTCCGTGGAGTTCGCGGCGGGGCTCGCCGTGGAGTCCGTCGTTAAGTCCTTTGTGTAGTCCGGGGTTGAACCGGGGTTATCCGACTGATCATACTTTTGGTCGAAATCTTGCAATTAGGAGTGCAAATCCTTGTCTAAGCCGTGTGGGCGTGGTTAGGATAGGGCTATCTTAATAAGGTGAGACTCAGACCGCGACGGGCTGGTCGGGGTCTGATGAGAAAGGGACACACCACAATGACTACTGCAACCACTGCGCTTTTTGAACACACCGAACAGCAGCCACTGTCCAAGCAGCTGCGTGAGCACACGATGGCAGCCCATGAAGATGCAGAAACCTCTGACTTCATGGACCGCCTATTGAAAGGCAAACTTAGCCGCGAGGCAGTTGCTGAATATCATGCGCAAATGTGGTTTATTTACGACGCCCTCGAGCATGCGGTCCGCACCGTCGCCTCTAGCCCAATTGGTGCCTGCTATGCCGATCCACGCCTGGAGCGCCGTATGGCATTGGATTCAGATTTGGTCAGCATGGTGGGCCCGCACTGGGGTGAGCAGGTTCGCGTGATGCCGGCTACCGCCGCCTACGTAGAGCGCATCGAAAAGATGGATCTGCCTGGCAACGAAGTCCGCGTTCTGGCGCACCATTATGTGCGTTATTTGGGCGATGTCTCTGGTGGCCAGGTTATTTCGCGTATGCTGCAGCGCCACTATGGCATGGGGGAGCAGGAGCTCAGCTTCTATGATTTCTCTGCCGTCGGTAAGATCAAGCCTTATCGCGATGCCTACCGCGCCACCCTGGATTCTTTGCAGTTGACGGACCAACAGCGTAGAGATCTTTTGGAAGAAGCGGTCGCCGCATTCCGCTGTAACTTTGAATTGTTTGCGGCGCTGTCGCGTCGCTTCCCAGCAGAAAGCTAATATGCCCTGGATAAGGCCCCAAAAACGAGGTTGGATCTTAGCCCCCACCTGCACTGTTTTGTTAGCAGTGACTGGGTTGGGGGTTTCGGCATGTGCATCGTGGGATGAGCCTTCGGCACATCAGAACTTGAAAAAAGACGTCGTTGAGCATGGTGCTGATGCCGATCCGCGCGACTTCCGGGGCGGAAATATTGTTTCTGACCTGGAAGAAGTGGTTCCTGTAACCAACTCACCCGAGCCGCAGCTTCCTGTGAGCCTGACCGATGCGGACGGTTACGATGTCGTCGTGGAGGATGTATCTCGCATTTTGGCGCTCGATTTCTACGGTACTTTCACCAAAACTGTGCGTGGTTTGGGGTTGGCAGATAATCTCGTCGGCCGGACTGTGGCTTCGCAAGAAGAATCGCTGCAGGATTTGCCGGTGGTTACCCATGGTGCGCACGCGTTGAACGCCGAGGCAATTTTGGAGTTGCGCCCGAGCGTCCTGGTGATTAATCACTCCATTGGCCCCAGTGAGGTGATTGACCAGGTGCGGGAAGCCGGGGTTACCACTGTGGTGGTAGAAGATGACCACAGTTTGGAAAAAATGGGTGCGCAGATCCGAAGGCTGGGCGAAGTCTTGGGACTTGCCGACGAAGGTGTCGCGCTCGCCCAGCGTAGTGAGGAAGAACTGGCGGATGCGAAAGCCGCTATCGCGCAGATCGCCCCGGATGAGCCGTTGCGCATCGCCTTTTTATATGCCCGTGGCGCTAATGGCGTGTTTTATATTTTGGGGCGTGATTCCGGGACCAATGATTTGATCGAAGGAATCGGTGGCATCGATGTGGCTACGGCGAATGATATTGGTGCACCGTCGCCGGCCAGCCCAGAGGCACTCGCGGAATTAAACCCGGAGGTCTACATCATGATGTCCGGCAGCCTCGAGTCTGTCGGCGACATTGAGGGACTGCTGGAACGACCCGGCGTGGCGCAAACTATCGCGGGACAAAAACAACGTGTGATTGCGCTTCCCGACGGGCAAGCGTTAGCTTTTGGCCCACAATCGGGCCAGTTGCTCTTGGAGGCTGCGCGAGCGATCTATCATAACGAATAGTTATGGACAGGCAACGCACCCAACAGGTTCTCCGCGCCCGAAATCGCAACCGGGTGCTGTTGTTTATTGTGCTCGTTTTCGCCTTGGTTTCCGGAACTATTGCTTCATTGGTCATCGGACAGTACACAATCCCTATCGGCGAACTGCCACGAATCCTGGCTGTTGGCCCGCTAGGGGTGAGTGCCATGGACGAGTCTGTGATTTGGCAGATCCGGTTGCCGCGCCTGGTACTTGGGCTTTTGGTGGGCGCCGCGCTCGGTGTCGGTGGCGCGTTGATGCAGGCGGTGTTCGCCAACCCCTTGGCAGAACCGTCCGTCATCGGTGTAACAGCAGGAGCTGGGGTAGGGGCTGCGCTCGCGATTGTGCTGGGCATTAGCTGGTTTGGGGCTACGACGGTTCCCGTATTCGCATTCTTGAGCGGGCTGTTAACCACGTGGATGGTGTATCAACTTGCGCGTTTTGCCGGGCGCATCCGGGTGATCAACCTGGTTTTGGTTGGGATTGCGGTCAACGCGGTCGCAGGCGCTCTCATTTCATTTTTTATATTCATTGCCCCGACCAGCTCCCGCGAGCAGGTGGTGTTTTGGCAGATGGGTTCGCTCTCCGGTGCCAAGTGGGCACATATTTCTGTGGTGGCGGTGTTGATTGGTGCGGGTATCGCGGTTGCGCTGCTTCTCGTTGGCAAGCTGGATGTGTTGGCGCTGGGTGATCGTGCAGCTGGTCACGTGGGTATTGATGTCGCGCGGTTGCGGGTGCTGGCGTTGCTCTTAGCCACGCTTCTGACGGCTGGGGCGGTATCGTATGCCGGCCTGATTGGTTTTGTGGGTTTGGTGGTTCCACATATCATTCGCACGGTGGCTGGCCCGTCGAATGTGGTGTTACTGCCAGCTTCTGCCCTCGGTGGAGCGGCGCTGATTGTGCTGGCAGATACCGCCGCGCGCAGCATCATCGATTTTGCCGACCTGCCGATTGGTATTTTTACCGCGCTGGTGGGCGGGCCAACATTTTTCATTCTGTTGCGCGCGATGATGCGCCGGGGCGCGGTATAACGCCGCGCTAAGCAGTACGTGGTGCTCCGACGAATTTCGTGACCAGCGACGAATAAGCGCGCACGGTCAGTTCCAAGTCCTCCACAGCCAAGCATTCGTCGTGCGAATGCAGCTGCCGGTTTGCCTCAAACATCGTGCGTTCGGGCGCGTGCAGCGCAAAGCCATAACCGACCCCACCCAACCGGCGGGCAAAGCGCAGGTCAGAGCCTCCGGTGGCTAATACCGGAATGACGGGAACACCTGGGAAGAACTCGCCGATGGTCTGCACAATGGCCTCCCACAGCGGGCCCTCGGCTGGTGATTCCGAAGCCGGTTCGACGATCAAGTGCTCGATGGTGACGTCGTCGGCAAGATCGCCCAAACCTTCGCGGAGAAGCTCGTCGATATCTTCTTGGGTTTGCCCAGGTAGCGGGCGAATGTCCATCTCTAGGTAAGCATCGGAAGGCAGCACATTGATGGCACCGCCTGCGCGCAGCACCGTCTGCGAAATAGTGGTGTGGGAAAACGCGTGCGCATAACCAGCAAGGTCGCCGAAAGCTTCGTAGGCCTCTTCTGAAGCGCCTGTGAGCAGTGCTTTCTCGGTAGCCTCATCGAAGCGAAACGCGCGCACGAACCCTTGCCAGGTCTCACTGTCCAGCATTGGCGGGTTGATGTTGGCGATGCGGCGCGCCACCTCAGCAATCTTGACGACGGCAAAATCCTTGCCATAGGGCGTGGACCCATGCCCGGCATCACCACTGATACGCACGCGCCGCTGGCCGGCACCTTTTTCACCAACGTTAATGACGATGGCGTCCGAGCCATCACGCACCGGTAAATGGGAACCGCCGGTTTCGGAAAGGCAGTTCTTCCAAGAAAAGGCTTCGGGCTGGTGTTCGGAAATCCACTTGGCCCCGAAACCACCGCGGGCTTCTTCGTCGGCAAGCGCCACGAAAGTCAAGGTTCCGGCAGGTTGCCCGCGCCGGGCGATGTCACGGGTGACGGCGGCCATGGTTGCGGTAATGAACAGCATGTCCATCGCGCCACGGCCATAAATAAAACCGTCGATGACTTCACCGGCAAACGGCTGGGTGGTCCATTTTGGCTCGTCGACAGGCACGACATCGATGTG
Organism: Corynebacterium sp. EPI-003-04-2554_SCH2473622; assembly: GCF_001665955.1. NCBI lineage: Bacteria > Bacillati > Actinomycetota > Actinomycetes > Mycobacteriales > Corynebacteriaceae > Corynebacterium > Corynebacterium sp. EPI-003-04-2554_SCH2473622. Next base: position 30,510 of record NZ_LZMN01000074.1, read on the forward strand.
GCCGAGCAAGGTCAGCGGTTCGGCGTTCGGATCGGAGCCTTCCACTGTGACCGCGAGGGAAGTGCGCGTGGGGTGCGGCTCGAATTTCTCGGTGCGGATGCCGGGGGTATCGGCGAAAAACCTTTCCAGGGTGGCAACGTTACGTTCCTCAGCGCCAGAATCAGCGGTGAGGTCATTGACGCAGCCGTTGCGGATGAGCTCCTGCAGCAGGGTGAAGGTGTCGTCGTAAAGGCTCATAAGCACCAGGGTAGTGCAGCGGCATGGGAGATGCTGCTAGTTCAGGTACTCACCGGGAACGCCAAATTTGTGCAGCTGTGCGTCGTCCCAGCCAGCTTCTTCTTTGGCTTTTGCGCAGACGTGGCGTAACTGTTCAGCCTGGCTCGGCATACGACGCATGCTGCTGAGCAGCGTGGTGAGTGTTTCCGGGGTTTCGCTAAAGGCGGCCCAAGCGATCGCGGTGGCCATGTGCTCCAGGATGTATCCGCGGGGTTTGCTGGCATGCTTCGGCCGTGCGGTGCGTTTACCTCCGCCGCGTGGGCGGGCGTGCAATTCTTGGTGGCTAATGGAGGCAACTTCGCCATCCGGGTTTTTCAACATGCAGCTATACGGCACATTGCAGTAGCCGTCTTCTTCGATGGTGTGCAGGACCCATTCGACGAGTTCGTCGGAAAGCTCCACTTCAATATTGACGCCGTTGCGGCCAGGTTTGAGGTATTGGAAGGAGGCCGAACGGGTCCAGACCTCAAAGCCAGAGCCTAAACGGCGCTGCAACAGGGTGCCGATCATGACATCGGCCATGGAAAATAACGTGCCGCCGAAGGCGACGCCGTGCATGTTGACGTTTTTCCAGGTGCGGTTCCAAACAATTTTGGCGTAAGAGGCGTCGGCAGTTATTTCTGTGATGCGGATGCCGGAAGCTCGCAGGGGTGGCCAGAGATTTAATATGCGGCGCAGGCTGTCCGGGCTCGACATCATGCGTTTTACTAATCGTTTCTGTAACGAAAGTGGTTTTGTGGTGCGGTTTTGCGGGCTGATGATATTTTTTAATTTCACAGCTTTCTAGCTTACGCAAGTTGTCCTGGAGTTGTTCTAGGACACAATTGGGGGTGGATTCGATGGCTGGGGTGGTGTGTTAATTGAACGGTGTTTAAGTGCTGTGATTAGGATAACGGCATGAGCATTGTTGATATCGCCCGGGAAAAAGCACTGGAACAAGGCATTGGCCTGACCCAAGACGAACTCCTGCAGGTGTTGCAGGTTGATGATGAAACTCTGAAAGAAATCGCCGATGTTGCCCACCAAACCCGCCTGAAATGGTGCGGGCCTGATGTGGAAGTCGAAGGCATTATCTCGCTGAAAACCGGTGGTTGCCCAGAAGACTGCCACTTCTGCTCTCAGTCAGGTTTGTTTGAATCCCCTGTGCGTGCGGTACTGCTGAATATTAACGAGCTCATCGAAGCAGCCAAGCGCAACCAAAAGGTCGGCGCCACAGAATTTTGCATCGTTGCGGCCGTAAAGGGCCCGGACGAAAACCTTGTGCGTCAGGTGGAGCGTGCCATCCCGCGCATTAAAGAAGAAGTAGATATCGAAATTTCTTGCTCGCTAGGCACCGTCACCCGTGAGCAAGTGGAGCGTTTCAAGGCCGCCGGCGCGACTCGCTATAACCACAACCTGGAAACCGCACGTTCCCACTTCCCGAACGTCGTCACCACCCACACGTGGGAAGAACGCCGCGAAACCCTGCAAAACGTGCGCGACGCTGGGCTAGAGGTCTGCTCGGGCGGCATCATCGGCATGGGGGAAAGCCTGGAACAGCGTGCCGAATTCGCCGCGCAGCTGGCCGAAATCGAGCCACGTGAAGTCCCGATGAACTTCCTGGACCCACGCCCAGGCACCCCGTTTGCGGATTATCCACTGGTTCCGCTCGGCGAAGCCCTGCGCGCTGTCGCCATGTTCCGCCTGGCCATGCCACGCACAGTCATCCGCTTCGCCGGCGGCCGTGAGCTGTCCTTGGGCACCGAAGGCTTCGAAAAGGGCCTGCTCGGCGGCATTAATGCGATCATCGCCGGTAATTACTTGACGACGCTCGGCGAGCGCATCGAAACCGATCTGGAAACCCTGAACCGCATCGACCTACCAATCAAGGCGCTGTAGGCCGAAAATAGAGTTGTAGGCACAAACACCATGGCACGAGCAAAAGATCCCGCGCTGCAGACGAAAAACTCCCCGCTCGCGGTGGCAATGTGCAGCGACGACGAGCCAGTCTTTCACCCGAACACTGGCACGGAGATCGCTAGCGGCGAGGAAATCCGACTCAGTCCTTCCCAGCAAGCAGGCTACGATGCTCCCCGGTTCTGCCAGTTGTGCGGACGGCGGATGAAAGTCCAGATCCGCCCCGACGGCTGGCACGCGGAATGCTCCCGGCACGGGCTGGTCGATTCCGAATGGATCTTCGAAGCCCAACTACGCCGCAGGTTGGGCGCTGGTTAACGGCGGCTGATCTCAGCCCTAGATAAATTAGCCGTTAATTATGTGCAGGTGCTCCAGCCCCCAGCACTAGCCCCTAGACTGGCGGGCGTGAGTTCACTATCGCAGGATTTCCGCCCGCAACCAGCCTTCGTTTCCGAAGCCATCAACCGCGCCCACCGGGGCGCGGTCCGCTCCATGCAGCGGGTGGTGGAAGAAACCGGCACCCCACACCCCTACCCGGACGTCGTCGACAAGATCGTCGACCAGCTTCACCTAGGCCCAGCCATGGTGCTGACCGGGGCAGGGGTGTCTACTGATTCTGGGATCCCGGATTATCGCGGGCCCAAAGGCAAGATGAACACACACCGGCCGATGACTTACCAGGAATTTTGCCACGATCGGGCCGCCTCGCACAGGTATTGGGCGCGCAGTTTCATCGGCTGGCGACAGCTGGACCGGGCCGTACCCAACCGCACGCATTATGCGTTGGTGGAACTTGAACGTGCCGGGTTTGTCCGCGGGGTGCTGACGCAAAACGTGGACGGGCTGCATGCCGAGGCCGGGCAGCATAACGTGGTCGCGCTGCATGGGAATTTGGATACGGTTTCGTGTTTGGATTGCGGGTTGCGTGAGCACCGCGACGGGTTGGATGCGCGCTTGGAAGCGGCGAATCCGGGATATTTGGAAACGTTATTATCGCAGGTCACAAAGGTGAATCCGGATGGTGATGTGGATTTGCCGCAGTCTGCGGTGCAGCAGTTTCAGATGGTGGGTTGCTTGCGGTGTGATTCGGCGCGTTTGAAACCGGATGTGGTGTATTTCGGTGAGGCTGTACCGGAGGCGCGCAAGCAGCAGGCGCGAGCGATGGCGGCGGAATCGGCGTCGTTAATCGTGGCGGGTTCGTCGCTGGCGGTGATGAGCGGTTACCGGTTTGTGCTGGACATGCTGGCTTCGGGCCGCCCGGTGGCGGTGATCAATGGTGGGCCGGGCCGTGCCGATGCCCGCGTGGATGTGCTATGGCGCACACAGGTGGGCCCGGCGTTTGATGATTTGTTGGATGCGCTTGGGCTTTAGGCGCCGTGCTGTAGACTCCGTGCTCTAGGCTTCGGGTTTTAGGCTCTGTGTTTTGGGTTTTGCGCTTTAGGTTTTGTGTTTTAGGTTTTCCTCGTTGGCGCCCTTTTTCAGCCCGGTGCGGATGATCGCCCGGACGTGTTTGTTCATGGGCAGGTCCTGGTGTTGCACATTGGCGCGCGGGATGATGTCTTGCACCCAGACGTTGCGTACTTGATGTGCTGGACCGTTGAGAAAGCAGGTTTCTGGTGGCTGGACGACGGTGTCTTGCCGGCTGGCGATGCAGGTGTAGTCGACGCCGTCTTCTAGCTCGCCGCTGCCGTGTGTGTTGGTGCCACTGCTGTCATCGCTGTTGCCGTCGCCGTCGCGGTCGTCGGCACCGTTGTTGAAGACCGCAAAGATTTCCGATCCGGTGATCTGCTGAAACCCAACTGGCCCGAACCAGTGCTGGATGAGCGAGTGCATGATGTTTTCTGTCAGATTGTTGGTCACCAGTGGGCTTAAGATTCCGCCCATGGTGGTGCCGTGGTTCGGTGCGCCGAGACTGACCAGGTGTTTGACGTAGCGGGCTTGGCCACTGGTGCGCATCCAGTAGCGGGCCAGCAGCCCGCCTTGGGAATGTCCGATGAGGATGACTTGTTCGGCTCCGGTGATGGTGCGTACCGCCTCGATATAGGCCCCGAGCTGCACCGCGGATTCTTCCATGGCGGCGGTGCCGCGCTTGCCGTAGTCCGGGGCGAACACGCACCAGCCGTCGGCACGCAGTTCGGTGCCGAGTTCTTGCCACACGCCTTTCGTATCGACGGTGCCGTGGATCAGGATGATCGGCCATGGTTTTTCTGAGCTGGGGCGGGCGGACCAGTCGTCTTCGAAGACGCCTCGTGGCTTAAAGCGTGCGCCGAGCGGCAGGTGGCGGGAGCTATCGAAGTTGTAATCGGATTTTTCCGCGGTTTGCGAGCCGTCCTCTGGTTCTGGAGCGTTTTCTGATTCTTGGTCGGTGGCGGCGTGATGGTGGTCGTGTTTGCCACGCAGGTTCAGCGATTCTGCGATTTCGGCAACGACGCTTTCTGGGATTGTGCTGGTGCTGACTTCCGTGGCGTGATGCGCTAGTGGTTCGGGGAGTTTGGAGGCGGGCACGCTGAACGACGGTGAGGTCAGTTCCGTCCACTGTTGGCTTAGGTGCCTGCGCAGCGAGTTTTTCAGGCGGGTGAGCGAGCTGCTGACGGATTCGGTGAACGATTCCGTGCTCTGCCCAGTGTTCTGTTCCGTGCCGTGTTTCCTGCTGCGTTTCGCGCCGCGCTTCCTGTCTGTCATGGCGAATGTCCAACTTCCTCGGATCGAAGATGAGCCCCATTGTAGAGCGTAGGTTGTTTTGTTCGGGATGCGTTCCGGAAGATTGGAAACAGTAGACGTGATGTTGCAGCCCGCTGAACAGCGACGATGTGCTGGTATCAATCTTTTGTACAGGGTCGATGAATAAAAAGAATGAAAGATTTACTACTAGGGTTGACAACCCTAACTTCGACGCCTAAAGTGAGGATTACCTCAAGGGGTGATGGAGGAGCAAGCTCCGGCTCAACCATCTAAAATAATCAGTCATGGGAATAGGAACAACCGTCGGCGAGAGTCGGCGGTTGTTCCTTTTTGTCGTACAACCCGCTTTATTTGTGATTCTCGGGATATGTGAGGGATATGCGACAAAGTGGGGGTATGCGACAAGCTGGGGTTAAGTAGCAAAAGTGTGTCTGGTTGGGGCGTCGACCGGCGTATTGTGCCTTTTTGCAAATAGTGGACGAAAAAGGCCGCTTTTAACAGGCCTATTTGCAAAAAAGACACAAGATTCGGGTAAATAGCACTGTCAAGTAGCACGACCAGTGATTGCCGAACCTTCAAGATAGCCAATCCTGGGCTTTTGTGGCACGCGTCGGCAGTCTGTAATACTTCTTTCGTAACCCAAAAGCCTAGTAAGCAAATACTTATATATCTACTTCGAGGAGGTTTTCTTGTGGCTTCCACAGCGAAAGTGCCACTAACTTTCGCCGAACTCGCCCCGGAGGAATCGCCAGACCTGGTGTATTTCTCCAGTGTTTCTGAAAACACGCACCGGTTCGTTCAAAAACTAGGCCGTCCTGCAGTACGCATCCCCGTGCACCCACGAAAAGAGGGCATGATCCGGGTTTCACGCCCGTTTGTCCTGGTCACCCCGACCTATGGCGGCGGCGATCGTCGTCGTGCCGTACCCAAGCAGGTTATTGCGTTTCTTAACGACGAAATTAACCGTGGTTTCATCCGCGGTGTCATTACGTCGGGAAACACCAATTTCGGCTCCGATTTTTGTATTGCCGGAGCAATCATCTCATCTAAATGCCAGGTTCCCGAGCTCTATCACTATGAGCTGTTGGGCACAGACCGCGACGCTGCAGTTGTGCGCGAAGGCCTGGATAAATTCTGGAAGGAGCAGTAATTAATGACCATCTATGACTATTCCGCCACTCCAACGGCGTTTCGCGACGACCCCAAGGTGCGCCTACGGCCGGTGAACTGGAACCGGACCCAGGACGAGAAGGACTTGGAGGTGTGGAACCGTCTGACCTCGAATTTCTGGTTGCCGGAAAAGGTGCCGCTGTCTAATGATCATTCTGATTGGCGTAATCTCAGTGAGATTGAGCGCGAGCTGACAATGAAGGTGTTCACCGGTTTGACCATGCTGGATACCGTGCAGGCGTCGGTTGGCGAGGTGAGCCAGATTCAGGATGCGCGCACCGAACACGAAGAAGCTGTCTATACCAATATTGCTTTCATGCAGGCGGTGCATGCGAAGTCTTATTCTTCCGTGTTTTCCACGCTCTCGAACACCACAGAAATCGATGCGGCCTATAAGTGGGCCGTGGATAACGACGTGTTGCAGGCCCGGTCGAAAGCCGTGCTCAAGCACTACTACGGTGATAGCACTCTCAAGCGCAAGGCGGCTGCCACGCTGCTGTCGTCGTTCTCCCTGTATGCCGGGTTCTACCTGCCGCTGTATTTCGCAGCCCGCGGCAAGCTGACCAATACTGCTGATATGGTTCGGCTCATTTTGCGCGATAAGGCTGTGCACGGCTACTACTCGGGCTATAAATTCCAGCGTGGTTTAGAAACCTACGACGAGGTGTCGCAGACGGAAATCAAAGATTTCGTCTATGTGCTTCTCGACGAACTCTATGAACTGGAGCTGAGCTATTCGGAGGAGCTTTACCGTCCTTTGGGTCTTTACGACGAGGTTGTGAAGTTCATCCGCTACAACGCTAATAAGGCGCTGATGAATCTGGGGCTGCCCCAGCGGTTCAGTGCCGAAGAGGCCACGGTGAAACCAGAGATCCTGGCCGCGCTCACTCCGGGCTCGGATGAAAACCACGATTTCTTTTCTGGTTCTGGGTCTTCGTATGTCATTGGTAAGGCCGAAGAAACCGAAGACGACGACTGGGATTTCTGATAACTTCCTGAAAGTTGAATTCGTTTTGATAAGTGCCTGTTACTCGCCTTGAGTAGCAACTACACCCTCAGGTGCCCCTATTTTGTGGGGGTGTCTGGGGGTATTCTTTATAGTTAACCCTTACTTAATTTTCAGCTCTAGGTTAACCTTTCCTCGGTTATGTAAGTGCAAGCTATTGTATTTCGAGGAGATGATTGTGGCAGCTAAAAAATCCCGCCGGATTAGCTCGGTGGGTATCGCGCTGGGACTGTTCAGTTTGGTACCTGCTTTAACCCCGATTGCCGGGGCGCAGACAGGGCAACCGGCAATCGGTGCTGAACAAGCACAGAATGTTGCTACCGAAAACGGCGCTACTGAAAACATGATCCCGGAAAACGGTAAAGGTAGCTTGAACTGGGCATTGCGCGATTCGTTCCTGCGCTATTCCTTGGGTGCAACCAACGTCGGTGACGGTGCCACGAAGATCTATTCCAACGGCACCACGACGCCATCGTCGGAAAGCGACACCGTTGAGCAGTACTACAAGTTCAACTTGAAAAACGCGAGCTTCGAGGACGCGACTCACATCACCCGGGCGGAATTCGAAGGCAGCATCGAATACTTCAAGTACTGTGAGGGTAAGCCAGCGCAGCGTGGCAATTGCTCGTTGGAGCTGACCATCAAAGATCCCACCATCGTGTTGAGCCCAGAAGGCTCCTACGTGGAAGCTGATGTGCGTTCTAAGCAGTATCCAAGCGGCGAAATCTTCGAAAAAGAAGATGCCAAGATTGCGAATGCTTGGACTAAGACCGCCAAGTTCGAAGAAAAAGATGGCAAGGTCTCTTGGGAAGGCATCAACACCTCGCTGACTGAAGATGGTGTGCGCACTTTCTCGAACTTCTATGATTTGGGTGGCCCGCTGGCTCCGTTGAGCTTCGAATATGAGGGTAAGGGCGCCCGTCCGGGTAATGACTCGGCACCACTGACCATTGGTGGCAAATTTGTTTCTGCACACGAAGCTAACGAAGACACCATGATTAGGCTGCAAGATTATGTGGTGCTTGCGACGCGGAAAGGTGCCAACCACTCAGTGCTGGAGCTCATTGATCCTGCAACGATGCAGTCGTTGGGAGAATTGCAACGACCTCTTCCATATAATGAATCTCAGCTTTATACCGAGGGAGCTGGCAATCGGATTTACTGGGTCGAAGGGCAGACCCTGAAGGCTGCAACCGCGTCTGCAGAGGGCTGGTCTGATCCGATGATCGTTGCTGAAAGCATAGGTGTCGAGCCTGCCGGTATTGCTTACGATGCTGCCAACGATCGCGTAGGAATTATCGCACGCGGCACAAACGATAATGACTCGACGCTGACCTGGGTCACGGCTTCTGGTGAAAAAACAACTGCGACACTAACTGCGCCGCAGGACGTCGTAAAGGCACATGATGAAGAGCTTTTCCTTTACGGTAAGGGGTTTAACCGGGATCTTTATGGTGAAATCGGGAATATTGCACTTCCTACCCAGATGAGTGTGATGCCGGATGGTAATATACTCTATTTGCCTGCCAGTGCAGTCAATTTGGAAAGTGGAAGCTATCGTGTGCCACCGCTGCTGATTCACCCGGACGGTACGGCGAACCTTGTCGACGGCGGTACCGAGCTAGGAACGCCGAGAAATGGCGCGAATTACGCCACCGAGATGGCGACTGATGGCAATAACGTAGCTTTTTATAGCCAAGACCACCACAATTCTGGGATGCAGTTCTTCCGGTATGAAGATGGCGTGTTAAAACCGCAGTCTGAGCGTGGTGTGGTTGGTGACCTGAAGAAAGTGTCTGAGGTTGCGTTCGTGGGTGACAAAGCGCTGGTTACTAATGAGGCAACTTCGCAGTTGAGCTGGGTTAATCCAGAAACCCGGGAAATCATTGAGAATATCTCACTGCCGAACCAAAAAGATACCGCGAAAAAGCACCGCAACCTGTTGCAGTGGAAAGATAAGGTATTCGCTTATTCCATCGAGACGAACAACGAGACCTATCTTGAAAACGCCGTCATCCTGCGTCTGGATTCCACTGATCCACAGGTCGGCGACCACACTGAACAGGTAGAGCCACCAGCGCCTACAGAGCCGGAAAAGCCGGAAACCCCAGAAAATCCACAAAAGCCAGGAGCTGAAGCGGAAGGACAAGCTGGGGCTGACGAGAAGAAACCAGCTGAGCCGAGCAAGCCTTCTGAGGAAGCCAAGCCAGCAGGCGAGCAGGCCACGGAAGCTAAGCCTGGTGAAGATTCCGCTGCAGAATCCACCACCGAGCCTGAGCAGAAAGAAAAGCCTGCTGATTCCAAGAAATCTAAGGACGACAAGAAGTCGCAGTCTATTTGGGAGCGTATTTCTGGACTGTTCTCGAATGGCCTTGAGAAGATCGCCAAGTTCTTCAACTGGCTATTCTCGCTGCCACGCGTTTGGTTTTCCTCTTAACGCATAAGTCAAATGTATGTGGCGCTTTAGGTGCGCGCATGCAGGCTAGTTTTGCGCCACCTTTGAGTAGGTAGTAATTCTGGCCGGGGCGTCGAAAAGCATCGGCGCCCTTTTTCTTTTCGCCTCCCGACATTTTGCTTATAGGCAGCCTAAATAATAATGTGTGTTGGTTAGTATTGTTAGGCGTAGCTTAAAATACTATGATTAATTTGTGCGCTTTGCGCATTCCTCTATCAAAATCCTTTCAGAAAGGAACTACTTTGCGAGCCAATTTCCGGGCAGGACGGATCGTTCTTTCTGCCTTGACAGCCTCATCCATCATGTTGGGTGCAGGCGCTGCTGCTACAGCCGCACCAGCCGAAACCCCAGATGCGGTAGCCCCACAGTCAGCACAGCCAGCTTCCGTGCCGGACGTAAACCACGGATGTAAAGTTCCAGAAACATTGGACCAGCGGAAATCCAATGTGCAACTGGACGTCACCTACTCGCCAGAGCCAATTGACCCTACACAGGAAACGAAATTCCAATTCAAGGGCAAAGGCTACGATGCAAATACCGAACCCGCGTCACGGCACGGTGTTTATCTCATCATCATTGATAACGCGAAGTGGAAGCTGAACAAGTGCCTGGGCATCTCGGGCCAGGGCGATGGCTTGGTCGAGCGTTGGATTACCCGTGCAGAGATGAAAGACGGGGAATGGGAAAAAGAAATTGTAGTTCCACCAGAGACTTTCCAGCCTGGTAAGACATACACCGTCGGCGTTGCAGCCGCACACGGCCCAGTGTTGACTGAACGTTACTTTGACCGCGGCATCAATATTAAAATTCCGGATGCTCCGAAGATCGACAAGATCGCTGCTCCCACGAACTTGAAGGCAGAGGTCGACGCACGGAATAACGTCAAGCTGAATTGGGAGTTTGAGCACAATCTGCCGAATATGCGCTGGCGCACGACATTGCAGTGTATCACCAGTTGTGATCGTATTTTCAAAAAAACTCGGCAGTATGACGTCAACTCTGGCGTAGCCCGGGAATACACTTTCGCGGATTCTGACCCAGGTGTATATATCGCTGAGGTTGAAGCCAACCGTCAGAGTGGTGGCAAATGGGAACCCCTCGGCAAGACTGTCTCGGAGCCATTCGCTGTCGGTGCAGGAATCAGCGTTCCCGAATATGTCACCAATGCAGAAGCTGCAAAGGCCAAGTTGGCGGAGCTGGAGGCAACCGCGGCTGAGACGCAGCAAAAATCTGCTGAGCTGGCAGCTCAGGTTGAAAGCCAGGCTGAGTTGATTGCGAAGCTGCAGAGCGAGTACGTCAAAGCCAAAGAATCTGGTGAAGCGCAGGAATCTAAGGTTGCTGAAGTGACCGCTGAGCTGGAGAAAGAACAGGCCGCAAAGCAGGAACTCGAGCAGAAGCTTGCCGACGCGGAGCAGGCGAAGCAGGCTGCGCAGACTGAGCTTGCAGCCACCAAACAAGAGGTGGAGAAGGTCTCGCAGAAGCTGGCTGAGGTAGAGAAATCGGTCGCAGAAACCAATAAGAAGACGCAAACAGGTTCGAGTACTGGTGATGCTGGCGTCCAGACTTCTTCTGCACAGCAGAATGACGCCGGATCCAGCAATGGTGAGGGATCCTTCTTCGATACCATCGCGAAGTATTTTGAAAACGGTGGATTCTTCGGTGCCTTGGGCGGAACCGTATTCAAGATCTTGCAACACATCTTCGGTTCGCTGCGTTCATTGCTGCAGTTCTAAAGTATGACTAAAGCACTGCAAGGTTGTTGTGAACTACTTGGTGTCGTGATCTGCCGTCGTTAGCCGGCAGTGTCGCTTATCCGGGGTCTGTATTCAGGCCCCGGATTTATCATTTTGTGCAAACATGCAAAAGGCGGGTAAACCCTGTTAAAGGGCTTACCCGCCGAATGCGTACCGTTCAGGATTGCTTAGTTATGCTGAGCCAGGAGGTTTCCGCAGTTTTAGATCTTGAATGGCAAATTATTCAGGAAATGCTGAAACTGTGGGCCGAATACCTTGTGGAACAGGTTGCCGATCATCGTGGCCATGCCAGCGAAAGTTGCTAGACCAAGAGCAACGTTGAAGAACTGCTGCAGCTTGCTCAGGCCCTTGTTATCAGCAGGGTTGCTGCTGAAGTCAGCACCCAGCGAGGAACCAGGAGCCTCTGGCTTTGCTTCTTCTTTGCCTGGAGTGGTGTTCTCGCCAGGTTTCTTATCTGCAGGTGGTTGCTTCTTATCCTGCTGCTTGTCTCCAGGTTTTGTGCCTTCTTCCTGCTTATCGTTTGGTTGCTTCTCGCTCGGCTGTTTGTCGTTGGGCTTTTCTGGTTTTACAGGAGGCTGTGCAGGGTCTTGTGCAGGAGGGGTAGTGCCTTCCTGTGGCTGGTTCGCCTCGGGAGCGGTGTTGTCTTCAACCTTGTCCAAGCAGGTGTTTTTGACGTTCAGATCCACTCGGACGTCATCGAGCTCTGGCTTATAGTCGTCGTTGTAGATTCCCATGAAGATGAGATCGACACCTTGGAGAATGCCTTTGTAGGAATCTGTTCCTGGTTGTGGGGTATAGCGAAGGTTGGTGCCGGACATCGTCAGAGTGTTGTTATCGCGAGTCCAACCGGTGGTTGTACCCTGGCCGAACTCTCCTTCGCCGGTGCGTTGATTCGCCTCGATGCGATCTTCCGGCTTGTATTCGGTCATGCTTTTGCCTTCAACGTAATAACCGACGTAACCTGTGCCTGGCTTCACCGTTGTTCCTTCGGTTTTCACATAAGGCGATTTCATCTGCGTGTACAAAGCGCCATGGTGGCCTTCGAAGGTTAGAGTGGAATCTTTGGTCCGAATCTCGGAATTAGCAACGTTGCCAGCGTTGTCGAGCTCGATTTTGGAAGCCTGTGGGTCCACGTCAAAGTGGAACTGAAAATCTTTTTGGCGTTGAGCTTGTTTCTCGGTGCTGTCTTGTTCGACTGCGCCTGCAGCGGTCCAAGAACCTCTAGCGATCGGCCCGTTGATGTAGTTACGGAAGGATTCTTTAATGCCCCAATGAATTTTACCGTCAACGATTTCAACGCCTGGGTTCTGGCAGGTATTAGCGGCGTTACCCTGGGCATCCTGGGCATAGGCTGCTGGCGTCAGAGCGCCGCCGATGACTGCTAGACCAACACAGAGGGAAGCTCCCAGGGAAAATTTATTCTTCATGTATTCTCCTCGAAGAAATGACCAATTTAGACAAGGAAAAGTTTAAAAGATTTAGGGGAGGTTCACAATAGAGTGTTTAGGTAAGGTGTGACTTGTGGGGGTAATCAATTTAGGGTGCCCGTAGCTGAGGGTTTCGGTCCATATACATAACGACGATAAGCGCTGGCCACAGCGCCACGCCTACCGTCGACAAGCGTTTAACGGGTACCCAATAACCGCACCAAATCGTCCTGCTCGGGGGTAGGGTACTGGCGTGCTGGGCTCACCAAGTATTGTCCATTATGCGAGGTCACCTCGATCGGCCACTGGTAGACAGAAGATAAAATCTCGTCGGTATATACCTCAGAAACCTCCCCCATAGCAGCGATGGCGCCGTCGGCAAGACAAATAATCCGATCGCAATAAGCCGCGGCCGCATTCAAATCATGCATGACCACAAACACCGCAATATTGGCCTCACGTGCCAAATTCTTCACCAATGCCAACACCTGCTCCTGGTGGCTGATGTCCAGTGCGGCCGTCGGTTCATCCAAAAACACGATCGGTGTCTGCTGCGCCAACACCCGCGCCAATGCCACCCGGGCCCGCTCGCCACCAGAAAGCGTCGCAATATCGCGCCCAGCAAGATGCACTGTGTCTGTGGCTGCAAGCGCGGCATCGATGATCTGCTCGTCGACGTGTGGCTCCACCTTTTTCGCCCATGGACGACGGCCCATAGCCACCACATCGCGTACTAAGAACTCAAAAGAAACCGAAACATCCTGCAGCATCACCGCACGGATCAGCGCCAGCTCTTTCGGGGATGCCTGCGCTGGGTTCACGCCAGCCAAACTGATGGTGCCAGTCGACGTCTCGAGATCGCCGCACATCGCAGCCAATAGCGTGGACTTGCCCGCACCATTCGGCCCAATCAGGCCGGTGACCTGCCCAGCTTCCGCGTGCACACTGATATCGCGCAGCAGGGTCTTCTGACCAACCTCTACGCTTAGCTGAGAAATTTCGACGATACTCACTAGACAGATCCTTTCCGCATCATCCTACGCAAGAGGATGAAGAAGGTTGGCCCGCCAACCAGTGCGGTGAAAATACCGATCGGCAGATCCGCAAACGGGATCAGGGTCCGGGCGGCGACGTCGGCAAGCGCAATCAACAACGCACCGGCCAGCGCCGAAGCTGGCAGCAGAATCTTATTTTCCGGGCCGACAATGGTGCGCAACACGTGCGGCACGATCAAACCGACGAAACCAATCAGGCCGGCGAAAGACACCGCCGCAGCCGTCAGCACCGCCGAAGCGACGATAGCGACCATGCGCAATGCTGCGACGTTGATGCCCGTGTGCCCGGCAGCTTTTTCACCCAAAGCCAACACATCAAGCTGGGCGCCCAAACGCGAGGCGATGGCAAAACCGACGACGACGATCGGCAAAACCACCCAGACATGCTTCCACTGGGAACCGTTGAGCGAACCCATCTGCCAGAAAATGATCTGCTCGCGGCTGGTCGTCGGCGCCAGATACACCATGAAAGAAATCAAGGCGCCACACACCGCATTGACGGCAATGCCGGTCAAAATCAAGTTGACGACGGCCACTTTGCCACGGTTATGCGCCAGGCGATAAATGATTGCAGTGACGATCAGTGAGGTGAGAAAAGCTGCGGCAGGCACGGTGAACGTACCTAAAAAACTGACCTCAAACACGATGACCAGGGCCGCACCGACACCGGCACCTGAGGTTACGCCGACGATGCTGGGCTCTGCCAGTGGGTTAGCGAACACCGCCTGCATTAAACAGCCAGCTACACCTAAAGCGGCGCCGACCAAAAAGCCTAGGAAGATTCGCGGCAGGCGAATGTCCCACACCACGCTGGCGGCAATATCAGTTTCTGCACGTGGCCCGGAGGTCAAAATGCTGAGCAGATCCGGCAAGGACAGGTAGTACTGGCCCAGCGCCGTCGACAAGAGCACAGAACCCACCAGCAGCACGATCAGTGCGACGAAGGTGCCCACACGCAAACGGTGGCGTTGAGCGAAGACATCGTGGTGTTGCTGGGGTGCCCGGGGGTTTTCTCGGCGGTGGCGCGCCGTCGTGGCCGCACGCGCAGCCGACGGGGCAGTGGTGGTCTTATTGCTGTTCTGGGTCATAAATCGCCTGTGCTAGACGCAAGAGGGTTTGTCCGGTCATCGGGCCGAAGGCCAGGGATTGGCCGTCGGGAAGTGTAACAATACGTTGTTTCTGTCCGGCGATGGTTTGTGCGATACCCGGCCGTTCCATGAGGCCTTCGATGCCGCCGGTGGATTCGAGCCCCTTGGTCATCATGATGATGAGTTCCGGGTTGATCTTCGCGAGCGATTCCGCATTCGCTGGTTCCACATAGGACAGGTTGTGCTCGGTTGCTAGGTCGATACCGCCGACGCCTTCGATGAGGTCTTTCGCGCCGGTGCCCTCACCCATGATGAAGAACACGCCAGCTGTGCCGCGGGCGTACAAAAACGCGATGCGCATCGGATCTTCTGGGACGAGCTCTTGAATGGCCGCGAGATCCTTTTCCAGCTCGTCGACGCTGCGTTGGGCGAGTTGCTCTGCCTCATCCGGCAAACCGACAACTCCGCCCAGGGTGGTGATGTCTTCTGCAATGGAATCAATGGTGCGGGTCGGCTCCATGACCACGGTGGTCACACCCGCATTGCGGATCTGATCGATAGCATCCCGTGGGCCAATGGAGTGATCCACGATCACGATCGACGGCTGTAGCTCCAGGACAGCCTCGACGTTGATGTTGTGGCCACCTTCGGTGACGACGGGCTTATCCGCCATGATGTCTTCCGTGGAAGAGACCGTGCGGCCGACGATATTGTCCGCTAGGCCCAGGCCAGTCAGGGTTTTGGTGTACGTGCCGTACAAGTCCAGCGCTAGGATGCGGGAGACATCCTCGACGACGACGTCGTAGCCGTCAGCGTCGGTCAACTCCACCGGTAGTTGTGGTTCGGGGTTGTCCACGACCGGAACGACGTCCTCGAAATCGTCGACGTGGGTGACACCGGTGAATGAGCGTGGATCGTTGAGATCTCCTGCTGCGGGTAGTTGCTCGCGGAGCTGGGAATCGCCGGTGTGGGCGTATTCTCCCTGGATGCCGCAGGCGGTGAGTACGAGCGAGGCAGCCAGTATGATCGCCGTGAGCATGCTTCGGGCGCTGGTTTTCGGCAGCACAGGAGTGGTGGTCAGCACGGGCTTATCCTTTCGGGGTGCGGTATGGGAGCTTGGGGAGTCATTGGGAGTTGTTGCGCAGTCGTGCGATAGTCACAGGACAGGCGTGGGATAGACGCGGGGAGGGGCTTAGGCCGGGTTGCGCATGACCAGGTGGCTCATGGAACCACCAGCGACGATCAAGCCGGCTAAGAACAACAGAATGTAGGTGCTTGGGTTTTCGCCCAGGCCAGAGTTGTTGGCGCCAGCGGATTTAATTTTGAAGTTTCCGGAACCGTTTTCGTAGCCGGTGGTCTGGCCTTCCCCAGACAGCGGATTATCAGCACCGCCTGCGACGTCACCGGTGCCACCGCCACCAGCGACCTTGCCGGTGCCCCCAGCACCGCCGGAACCAGCGGCACCGCCCGCGGTGCCAGAACCAGAAGCGCCTCCGGCTGCAGAGCAGTCGCCCGCACCGCCGAGCTGGGCATCAAAGTTCAGCGGATCCAATTCCAGGCCGGGCTCGTAGAAACCGGCGAAGGCCTTTGCACCGGTATCGGTCAGGAACACTCGAGCTTTACCACTGGCCTTGTTGGCATCCACATTGAGCGAGTCGAACTGCAGATCTGCGACCGCTACGCGGCCGAAGTTGAGTTTTTCGCCTTCCATGGTGGACGAGCGGACGTCGGCAAGCAGTTTGCCGGAGTTGCCGTTGAACGTGACCTCTGGGTTCGAGACATTCAAATCCAGCACGCCGTGGTGGCCATCGAATTGCACCGCGCCGTTGTGCCGGATGCTGCCAGTTTTCGCGCCAGTATCTACGTTGCCGGTGTTACCGCTGAAGCGGTACTGGCCGTCGACGTAGTCGCTACCCTGCAGCGTCCAGGATCCCTTGGCGATAGAACCGGTGATGTACGAGCGGAAAGACTTCTTCAAACCCCAACCCAGGGTGGAAGAGGTGACCCCGGTGGCATGGCATTGTTCGCCCGCACCGCCTGTGCCTGCTTCGCCCGTGTTGCCACCAGCCACGTTGCCGGTTCCTCCACCAGCGCCAGCTGCATTGTTGGCACCACCACCAGAGGTAGTTCCGCCACCCGTACCACCGGTGCCACTGTTGCCACCAGCGCCACCGGATTGAGACTGAGCGGAATTCGAGTTACCGCCGCCCGATCTGCTGCCACCGGAAGTCGTGCCGCCACTGTTGTTCCCCGTGCCGCTGGTGCCGGAGCCGCCGCCGAAGCGTTTCTGATAAGACTCGTATTCATCCAAGAACGCCTGGCTGTTGCCCATGAACGTGGTGAAGGCGTTCAGGGTGTCGTTGGATTCTTGCAGCATGGACATGATTTCTTTGTTGAAACCAGTGAAATTGCCCTTGATGGTGTTTAGCGTGCGCTTGTTACCACCGGAACCTGAGCCACCAGAATTACCACCGGAATCGCAGCTACCGTCGGTTTTAATGGCCCCGGAGGTCGGATCCATTTCTTGGCCTGCGTCATAGGCCAAGAACAGCTTTTGACCTTCGGCGGTCAGGTTGGTGGTGCCGGCCAGGTTGACCTCACTGGCGCCGGATTCGACCGGGGTGTTCAGGTTGATGGTGGCGATGGCGACGTCGTCGCCGGTGATTTGCGGGCCGCGTTTGCTGGTGTCGACCATGTCGGATTCATAGGAAACGTAGTCGACGATGATGTCTGCCCGGTTGCCTTCGGCGCGAACCTTCCAGTCTGAAAGCGTCATATCCAGCAGGTCGATATTAGTTTTGCCGTGGTGTCCGTGGCCATTGAACTTTAGCGTGCCGTTGAAGTTGAAGGTGACACTGTTGCCGTTGGCCTCGGTCTTTTTCGGGGAGAATACGAAGGCACCGTCCGGGCCGGTCTCGCTGCCGCTAAAACCGATGCCGTCTGCTCCCCAGCCGCCTTTCGCTACTGGGCCCTGGATGTAGTTGCGGTAGGACTGCTTGATGCCCCAGTTGAAACTGCATTGTTCTGCCGCATGAGCGGTGGGGGTGAATGCTACAGCCAGCGCGCTGAGCGAGCCTAAAGATAAGGCAAAGCTACTGGCTATAGCGCGGCGGGAAAGCGTGCGTAGTCGAGACGTCGACTGCTGAGACACTGTGGACTCCTAAACTCATGCAGGTGTCTTTCAGGTACCGCGCGGTTCCGGGCAGGATTTCCGCGCAGGCAGTGGTGAATAGACGCGGCGGTAAAACTGTGTGAAATGTGGGGTTGTCCTGCAGATATTCTTCTAGCAGAGCTTCCCGAATTTTGTGCATCTGTAGAATACCTGGAAAACCTAAGAAATAATAGGCTAGGCTAAAACCAATTGGCCATGTCTTTGTATTTTATTCAGGAGAAAACCCGTGAATGCCCCCACTGCCAGCTCTTTTCGCAGTCTTTATCCGGATGTGAATCCTACTAATGGTTTACCCCTCACTGGTGTGGAAAGATTAACCTTAGTTGTTGCCTGCATGGTGTTGATCTATGGCTGCGTGAACGGGGAGTTGCTCATCGCTGGCGTTGGCTTGGCTCTGCTGCTGTTTGCTGTCGTGGCGCTATCGCAAAAGACGGCCCGTCGTATTCGCTCCGAAGCCAGAAATCGCTTCCCGGCTGAAGATTGGAGTGAATACCGCACGGCCAGTCGCCTGAATCTAAACCTCTATATTCCATTGATTTGGCTGGTGATCATCGCGATGACGATGGCCGGATTCTGGTGGATCCCACACGATTATTCTGTGCTCGGCGGGGCGCTGATTGCCGCGATCTCCGGGGTGCTGATCTGGTTTATGCCTGGTGCCAACCCGGTGTGGAACCGCCGCCTGCGCAGCGAACAAGGCGTGCAGTGGGCGCCGGTGAATCAGCACTCGCAGAACCCAGGACCGGACACCATGCACTAGCCAACCCCACGGCGCGTGGATTCTTCCCGCTCTATACTGGGCGGGTATGGCACAGATGAAACTGCTGGTGGACTTGCCAGGTACGCTGGTGCGTACCCCGCGTGACGCGCGCGACCGAGCATTGCTGCAGGCTGCAGGTATCTATGACGTGGCCTCGGAGCAAGCGCAGAAATTCTGGCAGGTATTCGCAGGTCTCCGCCCAGCCTATTTCAGCGGTGACCTGGGCGATCAGCGGTTTTGGCAGCAAATGATCGCCCGCGTAGGCCTGGACGATTGCGATATTGCCGAGGCCATTGCCGCCGATACCAACCCGTCCAACCATCTGGATACCGAGGTGTGGGGCTGCATCGATAGCCTGCTGGACGCCGGCATGTCCGTTGGTGGCACCGCTAATTGTCCATTGAGCCAGGCGCAGAACTTGCGCAGCCAGCACCCGCAGTTCGCAGAGCTCGATGCCCTGGTGCTCTCCTGCGATATCGGGGTGGCGCTTCCCGACGAACGCATGTTGGAAGTTGCTGCCGACGCGATCGGGGGCAGCGTGCGCGAGACCATGTTTATCAGCACGAACGAGGGCCATCTGGCTGCTGCGGCGGAGCTTGGGATGTGCGCCCGGCTGTATTTGGGCGTCGGGCAACTGTGTGAATTGGTGGACCAAGTTTCACGTTAAACATGCCGTCGGCAAGCACTATCGCATTAGCATGGTGGCATGGCTTTGATCCTTCCTTTTAATGGCAAAACTCCGCGCGTGCACGAATCTGCTTTCGTCGCCCCGAATGCCACCTTGATCGGCGATGTAGAAATTGGTCCGCAGGCTTCTGTGTTTTATGGCTGTGTGTTGCGCGCAGATTCCAACCGCATCAAAGTCGGCGCTCGCACTAATATCCAGGACAATTCGGTGTTGCACGTCGACGCCGATGCCGATTGCGTGCTTGGCGACGACGTCACCATCGGCCACATGGCGCTCGTGCATGGAGCGCACGTGGGCAATGGAACGCTGATCGGCATGAAATCCGCGCTGCTTTCGCGCTCAGTGATTGGTGCCGGCGCGCTGATTGCTGCTGGGGCGGTGGTGCTGGAAGGCGCGGAAATCGGGGATAAAGTCTTGGCCGCTGGGGTGCCAGCGAAGGTGCGTCGTGAGCTTTCCGACGAAGAATCTCAGGCATTCATCCCGCACGCAGCAAAATACGTGGAAACCGCCGCCGCGCACAAAGAACTCAACGGCTAGCCCACTGAGTCAACTAAGCCCACTGATCCCATGCAGCCTGTTGAACCCACGTACGACTAATCGTCGCTGCGCACCAGCTTCAGCGGTTCACGCAACATCTGATCCAGTGCCGCCGCACGCGTAATGGAGCGCACGACTTCTTCGTGAGTAGGCACCATGCGCATCTTCGGGGCTTTCTCCTTAGTCATGATCTCGCGGACGGTAGCGGCAAAGATCTTCGGAGCGAGTGGATCATCCACGAAGGCCGAGCCCGCCACTACCACCGTGGAAATCTTGTGCTCTTTCACCAGATCCACCGTGAGTTTCGCTAGTGCGCTGGCGCGGGCATCCAGGATTTTACGCACTGCGGTGTCCGAGTCCGCGATGGCGACGGCGTCGGCAAGAGTCTGTGGGGAGTACTCGGCTGGCGCAGAAGAAGCACTTTCCGTGGCCGGGGAAAGGCCTGCAATCTGTTGTAGAATATAGTGGGTGATCAGGGTTTTTTCCGGGGCTTCGGCAGAAATATCCAACTCTGTGTTGCTGATCGGCGGTAACACGTCGATGGGGTGTACGCCGGAAGGGTTGGTATAGGCTGCGCCGATGGAGTCGTCGGCGAACAGCACCAACGTGCGCTCGGAATCATCGGAAACCAGCAAATCACCAGCCTGCATCTCGGAACCAAGGATCGCCGGCACCGCCGAGGACACCGAAACCGGCACAGAGAACTGATAACGCAAGGAAGCAGCAACGTCGACCTGCTCCCAACCCAAGTTTGGCGCGCTAACCACGCCGTCGCGGCTGACCTGGCCAGAGGTGGTCACACCCACCGATAACAACGTGTGCTCCAAACCGGTGACCAAACGGTGCAACCCGGCCATGATGTGCTGGATGAAGTCGCTCTCGGTCAGCTCGGCGACGGGAGTGTCAATGGTGGACTCGCGGATGGTACGGCCGCGAATGTCGAACACTGACAGGAAAGTTTCTTTCGTGCCCACCGCAATACCGGCGAGCATCCACAACGGCTTCGCGAGCTCCACCGGTGTCGTTGGGCGACCGCGGCCATGCGAACGGGCGAGATCATCACGAGCAACCACATAGCCTTCATTGAGCAACGTGGTGATCGCGCGTGTGATCGTCGGCTGAGACAAACCGGTGGCGGTAATCAGGTCTGCCCGGCTAATCACAGACTTCTGGCGGATTACATACAGGCATTTTGCAGCAGGGGTGGTGGGCTGGCCGAATGCCTGGGGGTGCTGGAAAGACTCTGGCGGTGTGCCGTTGCTGTGGGCAGCTGCTTTTCCAGTCGCTGTTCCTGGTTCCTCCATGGCTATTAAGAATACTATGAACCCCTGGCGGTACCGGCGACGACCTGCATAAAAACCCGCGTGTGTGGCGGCCGGGCAAACGTCGGCAAGCAGGTACTACTGTGGCTACTGTGACTGCTGGGGCAGTTGTAAAAACCGACGGTATACGGTGGGACGACTAACACCGGGCTGGGTGGAAACTTACAGGCAAATGGGTTTAGACTCACCTGCTATGAGTAGCGAATCGACCGCAGACGTGCGCGAAAACCGCGCCGGGCAGCAGTGGACCAAGGACCGCACCGAGCCGCGTCCGCCGTCCTTGCTGGATGCTTCCTGCGAGAATTTTGTCTATGACTTAGCAGAACTTTCCCCCACCGAAGCCACCGCGTGGGGCATTGCGGGCTACGACGACAAGCTGGAGGATTTCTCCCCTGAGTATTACGAGGCCGTAGCTGATCGCACCCGCGAGATGATCGAGGACGTCAACGCACTCGACGAAGCCACCGATGAGTCGGATGACGACGACGATTTCGACGAAGTCGATTACGTCACCGCGAACGTGCTGCGCGACCGGCTGTTGTTGGAGTTGGATCTGCACCATGCTGGTGAGACTGAGGCGGCGCTGAACAATATCGCTTCGCCAGTACAGACCATCCGCGACACCTTGGTGTTCATGCCCAATGAGTCCACCGAGGATCTGGATAATCTGCGCTCGCGGTTGAGCTTGGTGCGCAACAGCTTGGATGGTTACCGCGAATCGCTGAAGGACGCCTGCGCGCATGGGCACTCGCCGAAGTATCGCCAGGTGGATGCCGTGGTGAACCAGTGTGAGGATCTGGCGCAGCCAGGCTCGCTGTTGGAGGGGCTGGGCCTGGACCCGCATAGCCAGGAAGTGGTTGACGCTAAGGCTGCTTTTGGTGAGTTTGCGGATTGGTTGACGCTGGAAGTGGTGCCGCAGTCCAGTTCCCGTGATGGGGTAGGCCGTGACCGCTACGAGCGTTTTTCGCGGCTTTTCGTTGGCGACAGCGTGGATTTGGATGAGGCCTACCAGTGGGGCCTGGAGCAGTTGCGAGAAATCAGCGAGGCGCAGCGCAAGACTGCGGCGCAGATTTATGACGACGAGACGGATTGTCGTGAGGTTTTCCGTCGGCTGAATCAGGATCCGAAGTACCTTTTGCGTGGCACCGACGCGTTGGTTGAGTGGATGCAGGAGAAGGCCGACGCCGCAATTACCGCGTTGCACGGCACGGAGTTTGATATTCCGGAGCCGGTGCGCACCATCGAGTGCAAGATTGATCCGGCTGGTACTGGTGGTATTTTCTACACCCCACCGTCTGATGATTTCGCGCGTCCGGGCCGCATGTGGTGGTCGGTGCCGAAGGAGACCACCACCTTCCACACCTGGCAGGAATTGACGACGGTCTACCACGAGGGCGTGCCGGGCCACCACCTGCAGTTGGGGCAGACGCTGATGGAGCGGGACAACTTGAACCTGTGGCGTCGTGTGGCCTGCTGGAACTCCGGTCATGGTGAGGGCTGGGCGTTGTATGCCGAACAGCTGATGGCGAAGTTGGGCTATATGGATGATCCGGGCTTCCGCCTGGGCATGTTGGATGCGCAGCGTCTGCGTGCGGCCCGTGTGGTGCTGGATATCGGCGTGCACCTGGGCAAGAAGGTGCCGGACGGTCCGGGGCACTGGGATGTGTGCTACGCCAAGAACTTCTTGCGTGATAATTGCGCGTTAGATGAGGCCACGTTGTCGTTTGAACTGGATCGCTACCTGGGTTGGCCGGGGCAGGCGCCGTCGTATGCGTTGGGTCAACGCATGTGGTCGGATTTGCGCGATGCTGCGGTGGCGCAGGGCATGAGTGTGCCGCAGTTCCACGCGGAGGCGTTGAGCTATGGCTCGATCCCGATGTCGATTCTGCGGGAGCAGATCCTGGACTAGGTTCGGTGGGTTTGTCCGGGTTTGGCTGTTTCGTAGGCAGCTAAAATGCCGGGTGGTCGATTCCGAAGCAGAGTGCTATAATAGCGAATGTGGAGCCGATCTTCATCATTAGATGAACTTCGGCTCGGCCCGCACTGTAGCTACTGGCAGGTGCGGGCCTTTTTATCTGTCGAAGTGTGGCGCCTGGATAATTGTGGAGAACTCTTCCAAATACGCGTTGAAGTAGCTGCCAGTTTCGTTTATTTCTTTATGTGTAATCTGGCGACGATAAGCCATGTACGTTATATCTGGAGTCCATAATAAACATTCATCGGCTGGGCTTACCCAGGCAGTGCCAATATCACGGGGTACAATTTTTTCATTTTTCAATTTCTTGATTAGTCGTCGATCTCGATCGTCGTCTTTATTTCTTAAACGTTTTTCAAAAATGAGCCCTTTGGGAGGTTCATCATCGTCCTTCAAATAAACATGAGTTAAGAGAGCGCGTAGACAATTTCCTCGTGCTCTTTCGAGATCCCGTGAGTTATGGAGGGGAATCTCAACAGAAATTAAGTGTGTGTCACCCCAGGAATTAAATTGTTTCAACATTTCAATGGTACGGGCCTTACCTTCGGAGGTACGAAGTTCGTCTGTCGTATGCCAGTGATTCTTTCCTGCAATATCGCGAAGGACTCTACGAGTTCCTGTCAGGTCATTAAAGGTAAGCTTTACTACTGTTAAAATATAAAAAGATCCGCTTTCATACTCATCTGGGACAGAGTACGATTCATCGAGGTATAAGAAGGAATCCCGTGCAGCCGCATTTTTATATAATCGAATTAAGGAAGGATGCATTTGATTTGCCATTTTCCCTCCTCAATATAGTTGTATTGTTCTTGAATAAATGCAGTCAACAGTATTTTGACGCGCCCCCAGATTTAGTTCTTTAATGCTTTATTCTTATATTTCCGATCAAGAGACCAAGGTTCGCATTCCCGGACCGGGAAACGAACCTGTCATATTGCTTTCAGAATAACTAGTTGAATCGCGAAAACCAATTTTGGTCTTCACCCGTGGCCCTGTGGGCGGTAGTATTTTTGCCCCCCACTATCCTGTCCTTATGATCTCCGCAGTGGATAAGCAGGATTCTTCTTTCGCGCCGGGCCTGACCGTCAAGGTCCGCGATGAGCTCTGGCTGATCACCGGCGTCGCCCAGTCCGTCGACGGCTATATGCTTAAAGTCCGTGGTCTGTCGGAGTTTGTGCGTGATACCACCGCCAGTTTTTACACCGCTCTCGACACCATCGAGGTCGTTGACCCTTCCCGGGTCGAGGTGGTGCCGGACAAGTCTCCACGCTTTCGCACCAGCCGCCTCTGGCTGGAGACTACCCTGCGCCAGACCCCGATTCCGCTGTATCAAAAAGAGCTTTCCGTAGCCCGCGAGATGCTCATGGATCCGCTCGACTATCAGCTCTCAGCGGTACAAAAGGCACTTTCCGACGACAACCTGCGCCCTCGCGTGCTCATTGCCGATGCCGTCGGCCTGGGTAAGACGCTGGAGATTGGCATGATCCTCGCCGAGCTTATCCGCCGTGGCCGCGGTGAGCGCATCCTCGTGGTTACCCCGAAGCACATCATGGAACAATTCCAGCAGGAGCTCTGGTCGCGTTTCGCCATTCCGCTGGTCCGCCTGGACTCGTATGGTATCCAGAAGGTTCGCCAGAAATTACCTGCTAGCCGCAACCCGTTCACGTATTTTCCGCGGGTTATCGTTTCCATGGATACGCTGAAAAGCCCGAAGTATCGTGCGCAGTTGGAAAAAGTCCGTTGGGATGCGGTGGTGATGGACGAGATTCACAACGCTACTAACGTTGGTACGCAAAATAATGAACTCGCTCGCACCCTTGCACCCACTACAGAAGCCCTGCTTCTGGCCTCGGCGACGCCACACAATGGTGATCCGGAATCGTTCAAGGAGATCCTGCGCCTGCTTGATCCCACTGCTGTTTCCCCAGCTGGCGAGCTTGATACCGACGCCATTAAACGCCTGATTATCCGACGCCACCGTCACAGCGAGGAAGTCGCCAACGTTGTGGGCACTAAGTGGGCAGAACGCGCCGAGCCCAAAAACGTCCCGGTGGAAGCTTCCGCCGAAGAAAACGCTGTGGCCCACGAACTTGACTCACACTGGATTAACCCGCAGCATGGCGCTAATCCGGCCAAAGACCGGCTGTTCCCGTGGACTCTGGTAAAAGCCTTCCTTTCGTCGCCAGCGGCTTTGCAGGAAACTATTGCCAATCGCCTGAAAAATGTGGCTCCAGCTGATCACGTGCAGCGCGCTGCCCTCGAGCGCCTCGGCGAGCTCAACAATAAGATCACCCGCCAGAACTCCAACAAGTACGCCGCGCTGGTCAATTATCTGCAAGAAATCGGCGTTGGTCCCCGCAAAAACACCCGCGTGGTGGTCTTTTCTGAGCGTGTGGCCACGTTGCACTGGCTGCAGGAAAACTTGCGTAAAGACCTCAAGATGCCTGCCGCAGCCGTGGAGGTCATGCACGGTGGCCTGTCGGATCAAGAGCAGATGCGCTTGGTCGATGATTTCAAACGCACCGATTCCAAACTGCGCATCTTGGTCACGGGTGATGTTGCCTCTGAGGGCGTGAACCTGCATACCTTGTGCCATGACATGGTGCATTACGACATCCCGTGGTCGCTGATCCGCATTCAGCAGCGTAACGGCCGCGTGGATCGTTATGGCCAAACTGAACCGCCGCAGATCACCGCATTGCTTCTGGACCCAGCTAAGGGGGGCGACGTGGGTGAGCTGCACGTTCTGCAGCGCCTCATTGAACGTGAACACGAGGCCCACAGTGCTCTCGGCGATGTCGCGTCTTTGATGGGTAAGCACTCGGTCTCGGGTGAGGAAGAAGAGATCCGCAAGGTTTTGCAGCGCACTGCTGGTTTTGATGATGTGGTGAAATCCACCGAGCAGATCACGGATACTGAGCCAGAGAATGAGTCGGATCTGTTGGACCAGTTGCTGGCTGGATTCGATCTTGGGCTTGCCGACGGCTCCGAGAACCCCGATGCTGTTTTCGATAGTCTTGTCGACGCTGACGCCCACACGACCACCAGCACCATTGTGCAGCGTGCCAGCTTGTATCGTTCGGAAATCGACTACCTGAAAGATGCGCTGCGGGAGGCCTTCCATGATGCGCCAGAAAAGCCCATCAATGACAACGGCACCGGCTTCGTCCTGCACAATAACGACGTCGCGGAGCTCACCCCACCGGCGGATCTGCAGCGCCGCCTGGGTATCCTCCCACAGGATTACTTGACTGCCCGCAGCGTGCGCGAGAAGTTTCAGTTGGCTACTACTCGCGCGCTGGGTGAGCAGCTGCTGGAGAAGGCCCGCACGGGTGATGATGGCTCCACCTGGCCGAAAGCCCATTATTTGGGCCCGCTACACCCGGTGACGGATTGGGCTACTGATCGTGCGCTTACGTCACTGACCGTGGGTGAGATTACTGCCATCGAAGGCGATGTCGACGGCCCGACCGTGCTGGTGATGGCTACGTTGACCAATAAGCGTGGCCAGGTGGTCTCCCGGGCGTTTGTCACCGTGGCTGATGGCCTATTCGCCCAAACCATTGCTGATCCCATTGCGTGGTTGCATGAGATCGGCCTGACCACCGATGCCATCAACTCCGACAATGTGCGGGTTCCGGAAAACGCTCACGAGCTCATTGCCCAGTCGGTTGCCACTGCTACTGGCACGTTGCAGCCGATGTTGGATGGTGCCCGCCAGCATGCTCAGCAGCACATTGACTATTGGCTGGAGCGTGCGCATAACTGGGAGCAGCAGAAGCAGAATTTGCAGAATTCTTCCCGGGTGCGCCAGGCAGCCACCGTCATTGGCCAAGAAAAAGCCCTGGTGGCTACGCTCGCCCCGGATCGGGAGCTGATCCGCCCACTCATTCTGGTTGTCCCGAAAATCGACAGCACGCATCACCAAAGCACCCAACCCCACCACACCCAGTCCCACAACGCTGATACCCAGGAGGCCTAGCACTATGGCATCGTATGATTCGATCATTAACGTCGAAGAGTGGATCAGCGATCATTACTTGACGACGGACGAGACCAAAGGCAATTCCTTCGCCAAGCGGGTGAAATCTCGTGTTAAGCAGTGGGAGGACCAAGCCGCCGATACCGGCACCACCACGCCGGTGAAGCGTTTCCAGGCAGTCCGCGGCCAGCTGCAAGCAGCCTTCGCTAAGTCTGCTCCTGCCGTGCACCTGGTCTGCCAGGCTTTTGGTTTTGGTGCCCCTACGGAGCTTGCCTATGAGCGCGTTGCCGAGCGCATTATGTACCGTGGTTGGTCTGGGCATGCTGGCACCTGCATTGTCCTGCACGCTGCAGACGACGCACAGATCGACGGGCTGGAAGACATCAGCGCTGCTCCCGTTGCTGGCGGCACCGCGTCAGAGGGCAAAGAACCACACACCACTCGCATTAGTGCGCTGGTGGGGGATCTGTTCCTGTCGCACCAGCCACCGGAATTTATCGTGGTGCTTGCTGGAAACTGGGTGCTTATCGCAGAGCGGGAAACCTGGCCACTGGGCCGCTACCTGGCCGTGGACTTGCAGTTGGTGGTAGAGCGCAACGAGACCAAAAAGGCCGGCGAGATCGAACGCACCACCGCCATCGTGGCCCGCGAGAACCTGGAGCGCGCGGCTGACGGCACCACGTGGTGGGCAGAAACCTTGGCGGAATCCCGCGAGCACGCCGTGAAGGTCTCGGGCGATCTGCGCGATGCGGTGCGTGAGTCCGTAGAGCTGTTGGGTAATGATGTCCTGGAACGCCACAGCGCGCAAGGCCTGCCCACCGAGGACATCGACGGCAATGAGCTCGCTCGCCAATCCTTGCGCTACCTCTATCGCATTTTATTTTTGCTGTTCGCCGAGGCCTCCCCGGAGCTGGGCATCTTGCCGACGGGCGCGTCCGAGTACGTCGATGGTTATGGGCTGGACCGCCTGCGCGATCAGATCTTGACCCCACCGGTGACGGAAAAATCCCGCAACGGCACTCACTTGTATGCCTCGCTGCAGGTGTTGTTCCAGCAGATCAATCACGGCCACCGCCCAGAACAGACCCCGGGCGCGGACGAGGATGCAGCCAACCAGGGCTTGACATTCCGCAACCTGGATGCGGATTTGTTTAAGACTGCAGCCACTTCGCTTATCGACGCCGTGCAGCTGTCTAACGAGGCGCTGACCAAAGTCTTGGAAAACCTGTTTTTGTCCAAGCAAGCTGTCGGTAAAGATCGCGGTTTTATTTCTTATGCCACCTTGGGGGTGACGGAACTTGGCCAGGTGTATGAGGGCTTGATGTCTTTCCATGGTTTTATTGCGCAGGAAGACCTTTACGAGGTAGCGCCCAAGGGCAACCCGGAGAAGGGTTCCTGGGTGTTGCCGGTACACCGCGCGGAAACGGTGCCTGCGGATTCCTTCGTTACTGAGGTCAAAGACATGGACACTGGCGGCACCAGCAAGGTCCGCCGTGAGCACAAACACGAATCGTTTGTGTTCCGTCAGTCCAGCCGCGACCGCGAGCGTTCGGCGTCGTTTTATACCCCGCAGGTGCTCACGGAGTTCACGGTCTCGCAGGCTATTGAGGTGCTGCAGGAAGAAGGCCGTATCAAAACTGCTGAGGACATCCTCGGCCTGACTATCTGTGAGCCCGCTATGGGTTCGGGTGCCTTCGCCGTGGAAGCCGTGCGTCAGCTCGCGGAGCTGTACCTGGAGCTGGCGGAAAAAGAAAACGATCAGCAGGTAGACCCAGAACAGCGCACCCTGGAGCTGCAGAAGGTGAAAGCCTATATTGCTTTGCATCAGGTGTATGGCGTGGACTTGAACCCCACGGCGGTGGAGCTGGCGGAGATCTCCCTGTGGCTGGATACTATGACTGGCCAGTTCACCGCCCCTTGGTTTGGTTTGCACCTGCGCCGCGGTAACTCACTGATTGGTGCGCAGCGTGCCACCTATGATGCCAAGCAGTTGAAGAAGAAAGCCTGGTTGAATGCGGTGCCGCGCCGGGAGCCTATGGCCAACCTGGCTGCCGCTATTGATGCTGGCCATCGGGATCCGAAGCCTGCCGGGCGCATTCACCATTTCCTGCTGCCGTCTTCTACTTGGGGCGCGGCTGCCGACGCCAAAGATTTGAAAACGCTGGCGAAGGATGAGCAGAAAGCGTTGAAGAGTTGGCGTAGCAAGGTCACCGTTACGCCGAACAAAGAGCAGACCAAGAAGCTGCATAATCTTTCTGTCCGTGTGGAAATCTTGTTCGCGTTTGCCCTGACTCGCATGCGTATTGCCGAGCAGCAGATCCGCCGTGATGTGGATCTGTGGGGCCGGGATAATGAATTCACTTCGAAGAACGTCACCCGTGGCCAGATTGAGCAGGATCTGTTGCATAACCAGAATGGCGCGTACCGGCGCTTGCGCCTGGCCATGGATTTGTGGAATGCCATGACGTTCTGGCCTTTGACGCAGGTACCAACCGCCGAGGATAGCAAGAAACCGCAGTTGCCGAATTTTGATGAATACTTGAATACTCTTGCCGACGTCCTGGGCATCGAAATTGCAGCAAAAAATGAAAACCAGACCATGCTGGGTTCTGCCAGCACCTGGGAAGAGCTCAATGAGTGGGAAGACTCTGACCTTGGACTGGCTGGCGCCCGCTCTATTGAGCAGGTTCTGCAGCGCCACCCGTGGGTAGCTACCGCCCAGCAGGTTGCTGCGGAACAAGGCTTCTTCCACTGGGATCTGGACTTCTCGGCCGTTTTTGCCCGCGGTGGTTTTGATCTGCAGGTGGGTAACCCGCCGTGGGTGCGGCCACGTGGTGATATGGATGGTTTGTATTCGGAGGTTGACCCGTGGTTCTCGTTGGCGCATAAACCGACGCAAGCTCAGAAGAATGAGCGGCGCGAACGCTGGAATAATGATGCGCGTACCCGGGAGATTGTTTTTCGTGGCACTGGTGACATTGTGGGTACCGCAGAAGTACTGGGGGATCTGTCCAGCTATCCGCACCTGGAGAACCAGCAGCCAGATTTGTACCGCGCATTTATGGAAAAGACTTGGTCAAATATGTCGGGTGCTGGTGTGATTTCTTTGATTCACCCGGAATCCCATTTCACGGAAAAGAAGGCGGCCCCGCTACGCCGTGGTGCGTATCTGCGATTGCGCAGGCATTGGCAGTTTATTAACGAATTATCGCTTTTCGATATTGACCACCACGTGAGCTACGGAATCCATGTTTATGGCGCAGGCCAGGATGCACCGCAATTTCACCAGGCGACCTCTTTGTATCATCCACAGACCGTGGCAGATTCGCTTGCGCATGATGGAACAGGCAAGCTTCCGGGATTGAAAGACGATGATGGGAATTGGGATCTTCGCCCACATCGTGACCGCATACAAACGGTAGATAATGAGGTACTGAAAACCTGGCATTCAATTTTGGAAGGTGGCGACGTCGCCATCATTGATACACGTATGGTCTACACCGTGAATACTGAAGCTGCGGATGTCCTGGAAAAACTGGCTGCGCAGCCGCGTATCGGTGAGTTGAACTTGCAGTTTTCTTCTGGCTGGCATGAAACCAGTGATAAAAAAGTTGGTTATTTTGAGACTGGTTGGGCACACCCAACATCGTGGGATGATGTCATTCTGCAGGGTCCACATCTGGGTGTGTCTACCCCGATGATCAAGCAGCCGAACCCGACCATGAAACATAACCAGGATTGGTCAGCGGTGGATTTGGAGGCGATGCCTGCAGATTTCATTCCCGCAACGGCTTACCAGCCGGATCGTGAAAAACAGCCGAGTTACGATGCGGATTACACACATCACAGAATCGCTGATAGGCGTATTCCAGACCGTGATTTTTATCGTTTTTCTTGGCGCAAAATGGCTGCTACCACTGGCTATCGGACTTTGATTACCGCAATTATTCCACCGCATAGTGCAACGACCGGTGCTTTAATGACAGGGGCATCGTTGGAAGATTCTAAGGAAACCGTTGTAGCAGCAGCCGTAATGTCATCGTTACTTCTAGATTTTCAAATTAGATCAACCAGTGTGGCGAATATCTACGCACAAACGGTTGAGTGCTTGCCTTGCCGAAAGGACTTGGATGTAGAACAAATTTTGGTTCACAATTACCTCCGCCTCAATTGCCTCACCGAGGCTTATGCACCGTTGTGGGAAGAGCTCACCGGAGAGCCGTGGACACCAGAGGTGCCGTTGCGGCGGGATGAAGAACGCAGGCAGACACAAAATGAGATTGATGCCATCGTTGCTATCTCATTGGGCATTTCTGCTGATGAGCTGTGCATGATTTACCACACGCAATTCCCGGTGATGCGTCGTTATGACGAAGAAGACCGCTTCGATGCCAATGGCCGCAAGGTGCCAAAAGACATCATGAAGTTGGAGTCTAAACTGAAAGAGGGAGAACAGCTCAGCGAAACCCAGCGCACCTGGGTGCACCCACAATCAGAGGTGAAATACACCTACCAGTACCCATTCCGGCAGCTGGACCGGGAAGCAGACCTGCGCGCTGCTTACGCGAAATTTGCCTAAGCGAATACCCTCAATACCGTGTCTACTCTCATCCCCGTCCACGCCTCACAGCACATCCTTGATGGCATCACAGAGTACCTGAGCACCACGTTTTCCCTGGCCAATCCGGAAACTTCCGCGGCGCTCAAGAAATTCCTCGGTGATCCAGACCAAGGCATGTTCCACGGGCCGTATGTGCGCACACGCCTGCCGTATGCGCGCGCGACGGGATGGAAAAACCTGCTGGACTGGTTGCCCTCGTGGTTCCGGCCCTACCACCACCAAGCAGCTGCCTTCCAGCGGCTACGCAGCATTGACGAGTCAGGGGAGCGCCGCCCAGAACCCACCCTGGTGATCACCGGCACGGGTTCCGGTAAAACTGAATCTTTTCTCTATCCCATTCTCAACCACGCCGCGCGCACCCGCAGGCACGGCAAAACCGGGGTGAAGGCCCTGCTGCTGTACCCCATGAACGCGCTGGCCAATGACCAAGCCAGCCGGTTGGCATCGCTGTTGGTGGAAGAAGACGCACTGCAGGGTGTGACCGCCGGTATTTTCACCGGTGAACAATCCGGCAGCGGTGGGGCCACCAAGGTCAGCGCAGAATCGCTGATCACCAGCCGTGAACGCATGGTGGAGGACCCACCAGATATTCTGCTGACCAACTACAAGATGCTGGACCAGCTGCTGCTGCGCCCGGATTACCGGAAAATCTGGGAGAAATCCGCCACCTCCCTGCAATACGTGGCCTTGGATGAGTTCCACACCTACGACGGCGCGCAAGGCACCGACGTCGCACTGTTGCTGCGGCGTTTAGGCTTGCAGTTGAAAAAACACCAGCCCACCGGATTCTTGGGCGAATATGCCGATAACCCGCTGGGCCGGGTGACCCCGGTGGCCACGTCTGCGACGCTGGGTGGGGAAGAACAAACCAGCCGGGTGCTGGATTTCGCACACACGATTTTCGGCGAACGCTTCCCCGACGATGCCTTGGTGGGCGAGAAAGTCTTGACTTATGACGAATGGCTGACGGAAATCGTCGACAAGTTCGGTGCCCACGCGCCGGGCCAGATGCCGGACATTGACCAGATCCAGCAGATCCTGCGGCGCATCGCAGACGATGACACAGAGCGCGAGCACCCCGAAGTAGTACTGGAGGTACTGCGCGAAGAACTCTGGGATGCCGGGGAGCGCTTGGAAGAAATCATCGCCGCCTATGTGCAGCACCCGCTCACCCGCGCGCTGATCGAAGCCGCAGGCCAGGCACGGCCACTGATCCAGCGGCAGACAGAAGAAGACACCGTGCTGCCATTCGCGGTGCTGCATGAGATCGTGGTGCGCTCCATCGGGGTGGATGCCGCCACGGAATTTGTCACACACCTGCTCACCGGCATCTCGCATATCCGTGCGCTGGCCGGTAAGAAATACGGCTTCGAAGGCAAACGCCTACCCGGCGTGGAAACCCACCTGTGGGTGCGGGAGGTCTCCCGCATTGATCGCACCGTCACGCCATCGGAAGACGGAGAAATCTTCCGCTGGTCCGACGACGGCCACGTCGGCGAAGGCGATAGCTCCACCGTATGGCTGCCCGCATGTTTTTGTCGCGCCTGCGGGCGTGCGGGGTGGATGACTTCCCTGGAACCCGGCACCGACGGCACCATCCTGGATTCCGCGGAAATCCGCCGCGGTTCCATCGACGCCCCGGAACGCCAACGCCCACTGATTGATGCCACCAACGAATACCAGCAGGTACTCGGCACAGCTAATGGCATGAACGAATACTCCGATGCCGACGGTAAACGCAACCTGCTGTGGTTGCACACCGAAACCCGAGAACTTAGCCGCGCGCAACCGTCCGAACACGCCATTGCCGAGGGGCTGTCGGTGCCGGTGCTGGCGTATTCCGGAACCAACGCCGAGGATTATGCCCGCGAACAATTGTGCCCGTCGTGTGGGGAAACTGATTCTATTCGGTTTATCGGCTCGCGCGTGGCCACGCTGCTGTCGGTGGGGCTATCGAACCTGTTCGGCATGGGCGGGCTGGACGGTGAAGAGAAGAAAACCCTGGTCTTTGCCGATTCCGTGCAGGATGCCGCGCACCGCGCCGGGTTTGTGCAATCGCGTTCCCGCGCCTTCGGGCTGCGCACCGTGCTGTTCAACGAGGTCCGCGGCCAGGCGGTGATGGGCCGTCGCACAGTCTCGCTGGCGGAGCTACCACGGCTGGTCATTGCTTCCGCCGCTGCTGCAGCCGATCCTGCACGTGCCCGCTACGAACTGCTGCCGCCGGAGCTAGCCGATACCGAACCGTATAAACCATTTTGGCACGGCGGGACCATGGACGTACCAGTCGAGGCGCAGGCAACCGTCGAAAAGCGGTTGGGGCTGGACATCGTGCTGGAATTTGGGCAGCGCGCAGACTTGCCGCGCTCGCTGACACTCACGGGTGCGCTGGCAGTCGGGGTGGATATTGCGGATGCGATTCTTGTCGACGCTGCCCGCCAGGCACTATCCAGCGTTGCAGAACCCACTCTCCAGATGGGGGATCCGGAACAACAGCGTCGGTGGGCCCGAGGGGTTGTGGAACTGATCCGTGAACGCGGCGGCATCAACCAGAAATTGCTGCAAGGATACCTGCGCGATGATGCCAACCCTTGGCAGCTGCACCGCCCGCAGGCGAAGCACGAAGGCATCCCGTCATTCCCCAAAGGTGGCTCGCCGGAATTCCCGCGGGAAGGCAAAGAACCCGACAACCGTGACCGCGGGATTAGCCCACTGGGTGGCCCGCGGGGACGCTACGCGCGGTGGACAGCAGCACAGTTGGGCTTAAGCCCCCACGATGCTGCGAAAGCGGCGGTGGGATTGGCGAAGGCTCTGGCAGAACGTGGCATGCTCACCGCCATCCCGACCAACAGCCATGGTGTGCTCTACGCACTGGAGCCAGAACGCGTGGTGGTGGAAATAGACACCCAGCCGCAGGTGCTGCGCTGCGAGATCTGCAATATGCAGATGGGGCTGCGGCGCCACTCGTTGCAGGATCTGGATGGCCAGCGGTGTTTTACCCCAGGATGCGGCGGCAGCTTCCATGCCGAGGCAGTGGAATCGAACTATTACTCGCGCTTGTACACCTCGTCTGCACCACGCGCCGTGGTCGCCAAAGAACACACCGGTTTAGTGCCCAAGGACGAGCGGCTGGCACTAGAGCGATCCTTCCGTGGCGAAGACGGTGCCACCAGCCCAGATGCGCCAAACGTGCTGGTAGCAACACCAACACTGGAGATGGGTATCGATATCGGAGACTTGTCGACGGTGATGCTGGCCTCGCTACCGAAAACCGTCGCCAGCTACGTGCAGAGGGTTGGGCGCGCCGGGCGTTTGACTGGCAACTCGCTGGTGCTGGCGTTCGTGCGCGGGCGCGGGCAAACCTTGCCGAAGCTGAACCAGCCACTGTCGGTGATTTCTGGTGCGGTGGCACCACCGGCGGCATTTTTATCCGCCACGGAGATCCTGCACCGGCAGGTCACCGCTTATATCATCGATTCGCTCGACAGTGCAGAAATGCCCATGGATCTGCAGAACGCGGCCTCGGTATTTTCTTCGCGCAAGCAGGCCTCGTTGGTGAAGGTGCTGCAAGCGGTGGTTGCTGGAGACGGGGATGGCTCTGGTGCTGATTCTGGCCCCACTGGCTCTGGCGTCGCCACGTTCGTCGACGAGTACTTGGCCACCTTGGTGGATCAGAGCTTGGGCGAAGAGTTGCTGGATGAGGTTCGTACGTGGGCGACCGGCCACGGCGAGCAGTCACTGGCCGGGGATTTGCACCGCGCGCAGCAGCGCTGGGAAGCAGAAGTAAAAACTCTGCAGAAGCGGCAAGAAACCCTCATCGAACAAGAAAAAGACATCGAGCGACGCATCGGTGATAAGAACGCGCGGGAGGACTTGGACGAAGACCTCGCCCGCGAGAAGCGCAGCATCGAATCCGCAGTGCGCCGTGTCCACCGGGACTTGCGCGAGCTCGCGCTGGATGAATACTGGATCAGCTCCATGGAACGTTATGGGCTGTTGCCGAATTTCACGTTGCTGGATGATTCCGTAGAACTGGCTGTTGCAGTTTCCTACCTGCGGCCAGCCACGGTGCAGTTTGATACGGACACCTTTGAGATCACCCGCGGGGTTTCCTCCGCGCTGCACGAGATGGCGCCCGGGGCCACGTTTTATGCCCGTGGGATTGCTGCGCGCATTGACTCGGTAGAAATGGGAACCGACGGCGGCGAGATAGAGCAATGGCGTATCTGTTCACGCTGTTCGTATGGTGAGCGCGTGCTGCCCGGTCACACGGCTGGTTCCTGCCCGTCGTGCGGCGTGGCGGATTTCGCAGACAAAGGCCAGGTGCTCGATTCCATCCCACTGCGGAAGGTATCTGCGGAAGTCGACTATGGCCGCGCCACCATCGGTGACGGTGACGACGAACGCCTGCGCATGCAGTTCCGCCAGGCCATGACGTTTTCTGCGCCCCACGATGCACCCACCGGCGGCAGCTGGTTTACCACCTCTGGTTTTGGTGCCGAGCATTTGCCGTTGGTGGATATCACCTGGTTTAACCTGGGCAAAGGCCACGGCAACCGGCGTATGATTGCCGGGGAAGAAATCGAAACCCCACTGTTTACCCTGTGCCGGCATTGCGGGCATCTCGACTCCGCGCGAGGAGAAAACTCAAAGTGGGACCACCGCCCCTGGTGCCCACACCGCAACCAGCGTGAAGAAGATACTGTCACCACCGCACTGGGGCGTACCTTGCGCACGCAAGGCGTGCTGCTGCGGGTGCCCAAGGCCTTGACCGCTGGCGATCGCGCCACCGTACCCAGCCTGACCGCGGCGATCATGCTTGGTTTCAAGGAAGTACTCGGTGGCGACCCAGACCACCTGAGCGTCGATACCGTCGAGGTAGCCGATAAAACCGGCGCCACCGGCCAAGCGCTGTTGCTCAGCGATAGCGTGCCGGGCGGAACCGGGTATTTGAGCCAATTCGCTTCTGCGCAGCAAGTGCGGGGCTTATTAGAAAGCGCGTTCTGCAGCGTGCGGGATTGTGCATGCGGCAAGGATGACAGGTTGGCCTGCCCGGATTGTCTTTTGGCCTACGCGCCAACCCACCAGGTGGATGTGGTTTCCCGCGCCGTCGCCGAGCGCGCACTGCGAGCAATTCTGCTGGATACTGCCTACCCATCTGCAGAAGACAACCCGCTGGAACACGTATGGGAAACTCAAGAACACGCCCCGGATCATGATCTGAGCTCACACTTGGAATTGCGGTTCCGTGAAATGCTGCGCGATAGCCTGGAAAATCGCAACGTGGAAGTCACTGATCGCCCACGTGGTGGCGGGCTTGAGTGGGATATTCAATTCCCCGGCGGCCAAGAATGGGTCATGCGCGAGCAGGTGGACCTGGGGTATACCGTCCCAGACTTTGTGTTTACCCACCGCAAGCGCCCAGATATCCGACCGGTGGCGGTTTTTACCGACGGCTATCAATTCCACGCCAGCCCGCACAATTTCGGCTTTGGCAAAGACATCAACCGGCGCGTACGCCTGCAGGCGGATAAAAACTGGATCCCGTGGACAATCACTAATAAAGACTTGGACCGCTTCGCCGAAGAGGCAGCTGGTACCGCCCGCAACCCGTGGTGGGCTGGGCCGCAAGTTCAGGGAGTCGTCGGCAAGGTGGCCGACATGGATAGCAACGGCTGGGCTTTCATGACGGCCTCGCCGGTGGAGCAGCTGGTGCGCTATCTGACTAACCCGGATGAGCGCTTTTACCCCGCGTTACATGAGGCGGTGGTGAATATGGTGTTGGCGAATATGAAAATACAGAATGCGAATGCGCGATTGGAGGCTATATCCGGGCGTTACGGACCGGCGCGGCGGGCGATTTTTGCTGGTGAGATTGCGTTGGATCTCGTGCTGAACGCTAACCGCACCAAGATGGTTCCCGAGCGCTTTTATCTGGACATCAGCGGCCGCAACCTGGACCAACAACTGTGGAATGACTACCTGAGTGTGGCGAATCTGCTGTGGCTATCCGACGCGCGGGTGACCATCGCAACGAGCGAGACCGACGCCGAGCTGCTGGATTCCGTAGCGCGGTCAGAACAGCTGACTGACTCGCTGGGCGGTACCGTCGCGGCAGCCATTAACACCGATCCCAGCGCCAATGTCAGCACCGGACTGGGTGGCAAGGCCGACGTGGTGCCCGCCGGTGGGTTCTGGAAAGACGTCTTGGATGACTACGATGAAGACGACGAAGACGACGGCGAGATCGTCGCTGCGCTGCGTAAACTCGTTGAGGCTGGCGTGATCCCAGGCGATACGATTGGTGCAGAACTGGCTTCGTTGCCGACTGTGGTCACGTGGGATGCACAGAAGGTCGCGTTGCTGGAAGCCGCCGATGATAGCTACGTGGAGGCTGAAAAATCTTTGCAGGACGACGGTTGGCGCCTGTTGTATGCCGAAGACTTAGACACCGACGACATCCCCGATGAACTGCTGCAGGAGGGCACAGCATGATCTCATTATCCTTGCGCAGTGGGCTCAAACTTGATGGCAGCCTGCGCAAAGCCACCATGGACTTTCTGCAGAAGCTCAGCGAAGACCCCACCCAGCCCTCACTGCACGTGGAAACCATCAACGGTGCCGTGGACAAACGCGTGCGTACCGCCCGGGTGAATCATCAATTCCGTGCGGTGTTGTTTGAGCTGAAAAGCGAGCACACGCACCATTTCATGCTTGTCGATGTCTTCAGCCACGACGAAGGCACCGAGGCCGCCCGGCGCTTCGATCCCGCGCGCCTGCGGTTAGGTGTGAACCCGATCAGCGGTGTGACCGAGCTGATTGAGGAGACTGCTCCGGCAGCTGGTGTTGATGCCCGGGCTACTGCTGCCGCTGGTGCAGAGGCTGGTGCAGCAGGTTCCAGCGGGCAAGATTCACGTCGAAAAGCCGACGAGGCCGCAGAAAAAGCCCGCCAGCTTGCCGACGAACAAACCCACGGCATTACCGTTACTGTTCCGCAAGCGACAACCCCGCCACCGCGCACCGAATTGGAAGCCCGCGGTTACGCCCCAGAAGATGTGCACGCAGAGCTGGGCATAGACCACGCCTTGGCGCAGCGGTTGTATGCCTTAGACAATGAATCCGAACTGGACGGCTTACTTGAGGGTCGGCCGACGTGGGAATCCGAGGCAGTGTACAGCCTGGTGGCTGGTTATTCTTTTGCTGAGGTGCGTGAATCACTCGGATTGGACAAGGCTCGCCCTGCTGTTGCTGGTAATGACGCTGATGCTGATGCTGGAGCGGTGCGCAAGGATGCTGACGACGCCCTAGTGCTGGCAGGTTTGCAAAAAGACGCAGCTAAACTAGATTTTGCCTACCTCGAAGAGGTGGATACTGACTCGCTACGTACCGTGATCGAAGCTGGTGATTTTGATCAGTGGCGCGTATTCATTCACCCCCAGCAGCGACGCATGGCACAGGCGAATTTTTCTGGATCCGCACGGGTGTTCGGCGGTGCGGGTACCGGCAAAACCGTGGTGGCGGTGCACCGTGCGAATAACCTGGTCACACGGTTCGGTTCTGTGTCGGAGCTGAGCGCGGATTCACCACGTGTGCTGTTGACGACGTTTACCAAAGGACTGGCGCAGGGGTTGAAATCACAGATGAATGCGCTGAACCCGCGATTCCCCGAAGCTGGCTCTGCCGGTGATCCCGGGTTGTGGGTCGACAACATTGACGCGATTGTGCGCATGGTCGTCGACCAGGGCACTGAAGCCGAAATCAGTGAGGCAACCCGGCGGGTGTTGGGGACGGCGTCGGCAAGCGTGCGCCCCTACCAGGACCGGGAAGCGGTGAAAGTGTGGGAAGGTGTGCTGCTCGGCGCCGATGAATCGCTCAGTTCGGAGATCGCGAACGAGACTTTTTTGCAGCAAGAATATGAGACCGTCGTGCTGGCGAACCAGATTACGACGAAGAAGGATTACCTGAAGGTTGCGCGCACCGGGCGGGGCACACCGCTGGGGCGGGCCGCGCGGAAAGCCGTGTGGAAGCTGCTGGAATCCGTGATGCACACCCAAGCGATGGACGGGAAGCTGCTGTGGCCGACGATGTCCGCCGTCGGTGCGGAGCTTTTGCGCGTGATCTATGAGAACGGTGGCGGCTCGAAATTTGATCACGTCGTCGTGGATGAAGCGCAGGACTTCAACGCCGGGCACTGGCGGTTCTTAAGGGCGTGCGTGGCGGAGGGGCCCAACGATATTTTCCTGGCCGAGGATTCACACCAGCGGATTTACGGCCAGCCGTTGACGCTGAGCAAGTTTAGAATTTCCACGCGTGGCCGGGCTTCGCACCGGTTGACGCTGAATTACCGCACCACCCGGGAGAACCTGGATTATGCAGTGCGAATCCTGGATGGCGAGCGGGAATTTGTGGATTCCGAAGGGGAGAAGGACTCCGTGTTCGGTTATCGTTCTGCCCGCTCCGGCCCGCTGCCTCGGGTGGTGCATTGCCAGTCGGCGGCTGACGAGTTTGTCGCGGCAGCATTGTTTATTGGTGAGTGGATGGCGGAAAACCCGGATGCACGCGTGGGCGTGATGTGCCGGACCCGTGGGCAGCTCAGCAGCATCGTCA
This sequence comes from Corynebacterium sp. EPI-003-04-2554_SCH2473622, assembly GCF_001665955.1. Lineage (NCBI taxonomy): Bacteria > Bacillati > Actinomycetota > Actinomycetes > Mycobacteriales > Corynebacteriaceae > Corynebacterium > Corynebacterium sp. EPI-003-04-2554_SCH2473622. Next base: position 70,980 of record NZ_LZMN01000074.1, read on the forward strand.
GCGGTTTGGCCGATCATGGCATTGATGCGGTGCAGACGAGGAATGCGGAGTTGGCCTCGCACCAGCAGGTGTCCGTGATGACGATGCACGGGGCGAAAGGCCTGGAGTTCACGCACGTGCTGCTGATGGGCGTCGGCAAGAATATTTTGCCGCAGCGGTTCCGCATCCAGGGGCTTTCCGAAAAAGACCGCGCGGCCGCGCTGCAGCAGGAACGTTCGCTGTTGTATGTGGCTTCCTCGCGTGCGCGTGATGCGCTGGTGATCACCACCCACGGTGAGGCGAGTGCGCTGCTGCCGGACGATTCGCGCGCTGCGGAGCATATCGCGGGTTAGGGGGAGACGCCATAGTCGCGGCGAGGACGGCGCGTCCAGCCCCACCATGCCACCCGATGTCGGGCTCTCTGAGATAACCTGAGATAACTAGGCAGCTAGGCGTCGTTACGAGCACGCTGCGCGAGTTTATTGCCCAACGCCTGGATCGCCTGCACCACGATGATCAAAATGATGACGGTGAGGATGATTGCCACAGAATCGAACTGCTGGTAACCGTAGGATACCGCCAGGTCACCGACACCACCACCGCCGATGGTGCCGGCCATAGCCGTGGCGGAAATCAGGGTGATTGTCGACGTGGTCAGCGCCAAAATGATCGAACTTTTGGCTTCAGGAAGCAAAAAGTAGCGGATCGTCTGCCACAGGGATGCACCCATGGATTCGGCGGCTTCCAAAATACCTTCGTTGACCTCAAGCACAGATTGTTCGATGAGACGTGCCATGAACGGCGCGATAAAGATCGTCAGCGGCACGAGCGCGGCAGCCATACCAATCGAAGTGCCCACCAATGCGCGGGTGAACGGGATGATCGCCACCATCAAAATCACGAAAGGCAGCGAACGTACTGTATTCACTAGGAAGTTAGTGGTCTGGAAAAGAACACGCTGCGGGTACAAACCGTGTGGGCGGGTCAGCACCAAAATGATGCCCAATGGGATACCACCCAGCGTGCCCAACAACAGGGAAAACCCCACCATGTATAAGGTTTGCCAGCCCGCCTCGGCATATTGTTCCAGGGTGACCTTGGTATCCAGGATCTGCGTAATATCCATTAGCCGACTACCTCCACATCAATATCGGCTTGCTCATTCATCCACCGCACCGCCTCGTCGAGCAGGCTGGAGGCCTGTGCATCGTTGCCCGTGGTCTTGTGCGCAGCATTGTGGACCGTGAGACCCAGCACCAGAGTCCTGACAGTTCCCGAGCGCAGCAGGGTATCGGAGGCGTGAATGATATCGGTAGAAATGCCTTTGTTAACCAGGTGATTAACCAGGTCTTTCGCAGCACCGTGCCTGTGAACCAAGCGAACGACTGCCCCGTAACCGGCATTGTCGGTCACTTCTTGTACAGCGTCGGGAAGCGAATGCGGCAGAACATTTTCCACGAACCGGCGCGTGAGTGGCTGCTGTGGGTGCGCAAAAACCTCCGTCACCGAGCCTTTTTCGATGATCCGGCCGTTTTCCATTACCGCCACGGTGTCGGCGATCCGGGCAACCACGCCGATCTCGTGGGTAATGATAATGACGGTGATCCCAAGCTTTTCGTTGACCCGCATGATCAGATCGAGGATCTGGCCGGTGGTCAATGGGTCCAGCGCGGATGTTGGCTCATCGCACAGCAAGATCTTCGGGTTGGTCACTAGCGCACGCGCAATGCCGACGCGTTGCCTTTGCCCGCCAGATAACTGTTTGGGCAGGTGATCGGCGCGTTCCGCTAGCCCCACCATCTCCAGAACTTCGGCGACGCGCTGGTCAATTTCACGCTTCTTCGCTTTCGCGAGCACCAGTGGCATGGCGACGTTTTGCGCCACCGTTTGGGTCTCTAGCAGGTTGAAATGCTGGAAGACCATGGAGACCTCGCTGCGTAGACCACGCAACTGCTTTTTTGATAGTGCGCCGAGGTCCTGGTCGAGTACGCGCACCGTACCGCTGGTTGGTTTTTCCAGGCCGTTGATGGCGCGCAGCAGCGTGGACTTGCCAGCGCCACTGGTGCCGACGACCCCAAAGATCGCACCAGACGGTATTTCCAGGTTGATGTCTTGCAGCGCGTTGATCTCACTAGATTTACTGGTGAATGTTTTATGTAAATCGCGAAATAATACTTCAGCCATGACGGGAATTAGGGTGAAAGTGTGGCAGCGTTACTTGGTGAGGGACTCTGGGATGAACCAGTAGTCGTCCTCATTCTGTCCCTCCAGGAAGTCAAGGAACTCTTCTGACCTGTACGCATCGATGACAGCCTGTGCCCACTTGGCACCCTTCTTATCTTCGGTGGTTACTGCCTGCAAGATCAGGTTGTCGCTAAGATCCTCACTTTCCAGGGCAAGCGCAGGGTCCACACCGGAAGAATAGGAAATGGAATCTGGGATGATGCCCCAATCAACGTCGTCCAGGGCGCGTGGGATCGTGGCCGAATCCATCGGTTGGATTTTCAGGTCGTGTGGGTTTTCCTTGATGTCATTAACCGTGAGGAGCTTCTCGTCGGCATCATCATTCATGGTCAGCCAGCCGAGCTTGACCAAGATGCGGAAATGCGCGGGTTTGGTTAGAACCATCTTGTGGGATGGCCACGGTTTGGCCCTTGTCGACACCGTCGAGAGAGTCAATAGACTTCGAATAAATCTTGGTTTTCACCGTAGGTACGTCGGTAAGGTTGATCAGGTTTGAACCAGTTTCATTGTTGTAGACGTCCATATAAGTAATGTGCTGGTCGACGTTAAGGTCAACCCGGTCTTCCGTTAAAGCCACATTGGCCTGGCGCAATTCTGAGAAGTCCGTGTAATCGACGGTGTAGCCCTCATCGCTCAAAATCGGCGCGATGCCGTCTTTGAACAGTTCTGAATATGGCCCAGGGGAGGTGCCGACCTTAATTGTGTTCTCGTCGTCGGCGTCACCACCGGCGCACGCGCTGACACTAAGGGCGGCGGCAGCCGCTGCCACTGTTGCGGTGATCTTGGAGAATGTTGGTTTCATTTGTAGGTCCTTGTCCGTGGTTGTTTTTCGAATGGGTTTGGTTTCGTCCTGATTTCTTGGCAGGAAATCGTACGTCTACACACAGTGGACCAAATGGTTCAAAAAGTATAGACAGAGCGGTACGGAATGGCGGAATTGTCTTGCTTAATGGCGCTTATTCGCTTAATTGTTCGATGTGGGTGTGGTGTATGTGCACTGTTCTCGTAGGCTTAATGGTGGGAAATGAAACCAACGATAAGGAGCCGCAATATGGCATTCAATGCACCATTCGTCCACCACACCAAAACTGCTGAGAAGCTGCAAAAACTAGCCAGCTACGCTACTGGCGCCGGCGTGATTGCCGGGGTGCTCGCATTCTTTATTGCTTTAGACGACACTGGAAGCGCTATTGCTGGGCTTCTCATTTCCGCCACTGTGATTGTCAGTGCAATACTCGCGGGCGGGGTAGCTTACGCGATATTTGTCATTATGGAAATCGTTGCGAAAGTGGCCAATGAAGACGCGGCACGTGCGTATCGGGAGCGACAAATGGGTAGTGGAGGTGATGAGTAAATTTTCAACTTCCTACATAACATAACACCGGTGTTATGTTATGTGGGAAGTTAAGGTGTTATGTTCGCTCACTACACTCATTTTTTGCGACATGCTAGCCCTTTGAACAGTAGCTTTAGCTCACCCGGCGCAACATAATACTACTTAACACCGGTGTTATGTTATGTAGGAAGTTGAAAATTTACTCATCACCTCCACTACCCATTTGTCGCTCCCGATACG
>NZ_LZMN01000075.1:0-44884 GCF_001665955.1 Corynebacterium sp. EPI-003-04-2554_SCH2473622
TAGCTCTATTAACCCCATGGTGGTCCTTGTGATCACCATGGGGTTTCTTGCATTGTGCATCCCCCACTTTGCCCCACCTTTGGGTGCAATCACCTAGAAAGGTTAATTTTCCAGGTATTCCGATAGGCAAATTCGAGTTGAGGGCAGGGAAATAGGCTGGCAGGTAGTGGAATGACGTCACGATAGGTTGATTTTAGTGTTGGAAATCTGAGCTCTCTGGAAAAATCTCCCACCCGTTTTCATGTGTTTTACCTGCATGAATGTTCTATCTGTGGTGGTGCGTTGCTTTCTGGCGTGGTGTTTGGGGTTGATTGTGGGGCAAAGTGGGGTAGAGTGGGCTTAGCCGACATGACAGGTCTTGTGTATCCGCAAGGCTGACGTGGTGGCACAGAGAAAACCCGTGTACCGGAGGAGTTGAGCGACAGGAGGTCACCGAGAATGTTTCTCGGCACGTACACTCCCAAGCTCGATGACAAAGGGCGCCTGACACTACCGGCGAAGTTTCGCGATGAACTTGCTGGTGGGTTGATGGTAACGAAGGGGCAAGATCACTCTTTGGCGGTCTATCCCCGGGAGGAGTTCGCTGCGCGCGCTCGCAAAGCGGCGGCGGTCTCACGTACTAATCCGGAAGCCCGTGCATTCATTCGCAACTTGGCAGCAAGTGCAGATGAGCAGCGGCCAGATGGTAACGGTCGTATTACCTTGTCAGTGGCGCATCGCGAGTACGCAAACCTTTCGAAGGAATGCGTCGTCGTTGGTTCCGTGGATTTTCTCGAAATCTGGGACAAAGAGTCCTGGGCCGCATACCAAGAACAGACCGAAGCTGCATACTCTGCAGCCGACGCTGATGAAGTGCTGGCTGGCCTTCTCTAAGGCAGCGCACGGAGTGTGTATAAGGACTCTGTTTGAGGCGGATGCCTCTGGTGTACTTCCCCGACATCAGAAACCTGCCTCAAACAGAGCCCTATATACACCCCATCACCACAGAGCTTTTTGCGCGAGGGGAGGACAGTCGCCATGGCAAACCCGACAGAACCAGTGGACGCAGCACAATCCACTTCGGAACAGTCGCAGCACGGGCACGTCCCAGTGATGCGCGATCGAATGGCTGAGCTTTTGGCGCCAGCTGTAGAAGCAGCGGGGGCACCCGGAATTCTTGTCGACGGCACCCTGGGTGCTGGCGGGCACACCGAGTATTTTTTGCAACGCTTTCCTGACGTCCGCGTGATCGGTCTCGATCGAGATAGCAACGCACTGCGGTCCGCGACTAAACGTTTAGCCTCGTATCGAGATCGGTTTTGCGCAGTGCAGTGCCGGTTTGATGAATTCGCAGACAAACTGGCTACCAGTGTTGCAACTGCGGCAGTGTCTAGTGCGGATGCCGATGGTGTCGATGCCCCGAAGTCCCAACTTGTAGATGCTGAGACCTGGAATGCAGAGTCCCAGACCGTTGCGTATTTTGGAAACACTGAGATTCTTGCCGACGCTTTTCATGCCGGTATAAGTGGCGCATTGTTCGATCTTGGGGTGTCTTCGATGCAGCTGGACCAACTTGAGCGTGGTTTTGCGTACAAGGCAGACGCTCCGTTGGATATGCGCATGGATAGTGCAGCACCGATCACAGCGGCAGATATCCTGAACACCTATTCCCACGGGGATCTTGCGCGAGTTTTGAAGACTTATGGTGATGAGAAATTCGCTGGAAAAATTGCTTCGGCGGTGTTGCGCGAACGTGAAAAGCAACCTTTTTCTACTTCGCAGCGGTTAGTAGAGCTTTTGTATGCCACCATTCCGGCTCCAGCGCGTCGTAGTGGCGGACACCCAGCGAAGCGCACATTTCAAGCGCTGCGCATTGAGGTTAATCAAGAACTCGCTGCGATAGAGAATGCGTTGCCGATGATCACGAACATGCTGCGTGACGGTGGACGAGCGGTGTTCATGAGCTATCAGTCCTTGGAAGACCGGCTGGTAAAAAAGCACTTCCGCGATATTTCACAGTCGAAAACACCGGCGGGTCTGCCAATGGATTTGCCTGGTACTGCTGCCAAATTTCGCGTTATCACCCGTGGCGCGGAACAAGCGAGCGAAGAAGAGATCGTGGAAAATCCTCGTGCCGCATCGGTGCGAGTGCGCGCCGTTGAAAAGTTGCAAGAAGAAAAGACCGCATGTGCGGTGGACTCGGAAGGTCGTAGCTAGAGATGTACACCAGCACTGATGAGCGCCAGCGCCGTACCACGAATTTCAGCCAGGCCAACACCACCAGCAATGGCACCACAACGCTACCGCGGCGCGCCGAATACACCCGTTCGGGAAATCAACCGGGTGCCGGTGGTGGAGTACGGCAATCTTCTGTTCCCCATAACTTCCGTGAGCGCCAGCACCCAGGTGACGGTACCCACGGCTACGCTGCCCCCTCGCGGCGCAGTGGTGGCTACAAGGCAACACACGCTGGAAAAGGCCCGCACCGTTTGGGATCGCAACAGGTGGTCAGCGTGCGCGGTCGCCGGGTTAACCCGGTTAAGCGGGTGACAACCCGGGCACGATTGTCTGTTCTCGCGATCATGATGATGATTGGCGGTATCGTGTTTGCCATCTGGCTGTCGGGTATTGCCACCCAACAGACCTTTCGAGTACAGGTGCTGACGGCGGAAGAAAGCCAGTTGAATAATGAGCTGGAAACGCTACATCGCGATTTGGAAAACGTGCGCTCAGCTGCGGAAGTAGCAGGCCATGCGGTTGCTGAAGGTATGCAAATTCCGGTGGAACCGGGAATTCTTCGGCGTGAAGAAAATGGCGACATCGTGGAAGATCGCCCAGCTTCGTCAGAAACGCGGCCTATTATTGATGTGAACGGAGAGCCTGTTCGCCCGGGGCAGGCCTCCAGTGACCCAGATGGTATCGGTGAGCTGCGCCATCGTCTGGAATCGATTCCGGAAGGTCGCCGAGGTATTCCGTATCCGCATGCTGGCGGACCACAGGCTCCAGAAAGCGCAGCTTCTGAGGTCGGTGAACGACCTGCTTCGGCTCCGGAAGGTGCTGCGGGTAGCCCTGCACCGCACGCCGGCGAGCCAGGATCCGTGGACTCTGAACCAGCCGGTCCGGATGCCAACCCGGACGCGGTGGCCCCGCAAAATAACCAAGTCCCGTTACAGGCGCCGTACCAGCCCAATCTTCGCTAATTAGGAAGGTGACATTCCCACCGTGACATCTTCTGCTCAGCGCGGTCCACGTGGTTCGGCACGACCGCAGACTCCACGCACGCCACACCAGGAACAGCGAATGCTGATGCATAAACGCCTCCGGCTTATCGCTGCGCTGCTGCTAGTTTTTTCGGTGGTGCTCGCAGGACGGCTTGCATGGGTGCAAGTGGTGTGGGGGCCAGATCTCTCCGCACGTGCAGAAGACCAGCGCGCCCGCATTTATGTTGATCCAGCCCGGCGGGGCGGTGTAGTGGACCGTGAAGGCAAACAGATCGCCTACACGATGCAAGCACGATCGTTGACAGTATCGCCCACAACCCTACGAAAAGAACTTCGTGAACAGGCACAGCTGGAATCAGATGAACGACTGGACGACGAGCAAAAAGACGAATACGTCGATGCCACATTGTTGAAGATGTCGCGAGAAATCCCGAAGATGATCGAGGAAGCTTCGGAAGACAAACAGGACCTAAAATCGAAGGATCTGCTAGATAAGCTACGTGCCGATACACAATACGAGGTACTGGTGCGGAACGTCGATCCTGATATTGCCGCAGAAATTTCTGAACGGTTCCACGGCGTTGCAGCCGACCACCAGGACATCCGCCAATATCCCAACGGGGCGATCGGCGAAAATATTGTTGGTCGCGTGTCGATGGATGGCACAGGGCAGTTCGGCCTGGAAGCTTCTCGCGACTCCACCCTTTCGGGAATCAATGGTCGCTCCACTGAAGATGTTTCTACTAATGGTCAAGTTATCCCTGGGACGTTGCGCGATGAAACCCCGGCTGTCGATGGCAAAGATATCCAGTTGACTCTGGATTTGGACTTGCAGACTTTCGTGCAGCAGCAACTTGAACAAGCCAAAAACAATTCGCGAGCAGAGTCTGCTGAGGCCGTAGTACTCGACGCCACCACGGGGGAAGTGTTGGCTATGGCAAATACCGATACGATTGACCCAAACGGAGATATCGCAAAACAATTAGAGGACGGCAAACACTTTGACAACCGTTCCATCTCGTTTCCTTATGAACCAGGTTCTGTAGCCAAGATCATTACCGCAGCTGCGGCGATTGAAGAAGGCATTACCACCGCAGATGAGGTACATACAGTGCCTGGCAGCATTCAAATCGCTGATGTCACCGTTAATGATGCATGGCCGCACGGTCCGTTGCCGTATACCACTGCTGGTATTTTCGGCAAGTCTTCCAACGTCGGTACGCTGCAATTGGCGGAAAAACTGGGGCAAGACAAGTTTGACGAATATCTGAATAAATTCGGTATCGGCGCCACAACTGGAATCGAGTTGCCTAACGAATCTTCGGGGCTGCGTCCGGCACGCTCGCAGTGGTCAGGCTCGACGTTTGCCAATCTGCCAATCGGGCAGGGTATGTCGTGGACGACGTTGCAGATGGCTTCAGTTTTCCAGACGTTGGCGAATGGTGGAGAGCGCGTAGAACCACGCATCATCAAATCCAGCGCGGAAGACGATGCGAAGAAGAACGCTGGTGAAGGTAACGGAGCCAACGACAATAAAGTCAAAGACAGCCACGACGCGGATGGGGCTGGAGCTAGCGACGATGAACCAGAAAAAACGCGGGTGGTAAGTAAAGAAACTGCCAAGACCGTCGTCGACATGTTCCGTGCCACCGTGCAAGCAGACCCGGTGGGAGTGAATAACGGTACCGCCCCGGATGCGAACATCGAAGGCTACAACATCAGCGGTAAGACTGGCACCGCCCAGAAAGTGGATCCGAATACCGGGGCGTACTCCAATTCAGCGTATTGGATTACCTTCGCAGGTATCGCCCCCGTCGACGATCCACGTTTTGTCGTCGCCATTATGTTAGACGAACCAGAGCGTGGCGTCCTTGACGGTGGTGGCGGAGGCGGTAGCGCCGGGCCACTGTTCCACCAGATCGCATCGTGGTTGCTGGACCGGGATAATGTGCCGCCATCGCCGCCTGCACCTGAGCTAACTTTGCAAGCACCGTAACCATGGTGTCTGCCTTTTCGACGCCAACTACTGGTGCTGATTCTTTGCCATAGACCCTTTGCCACCGACCATTAGCCGACCAACACTTTGCCACCGACCTTTAGACAAGGAGCATGTTCCTATGAGCACAACACTGGCCACACTGCTGGAAGAATTTGGTGGTGAGCTTGCTGGCGCTATGAGCAGCTCGACAAGCGGTATCACGATCTCCGGAATTGGGTTAGATTCTCAGCACATAAAGCCGGGAGAAATCTTTGCCGCATTGCCAGGCAATCGGGCGCATGGAGCGGAATTTGCCGAAAAGACTGTAGCCACAGCGATCCTGACGGATACCGCTGGTGCAAGCATTCTCAAGGACCGTGGCGAACAGCGTCCCGTCTGGGTGATAGACGACTTGCGAAGCGTGTTGGGGCTGATTGCCGCAGAAATCTACGATCATCCTTCGCAGAAAATGCAGGTTATTGGCATAACTGGCACTTCTGGGAAAACTACGACGAGTTATATTTTAGAAGCTGGCCTGCGCGAAACCGGTGCCAAAGTCGGCATCATCGGTACCACCGGTACGCGGATCAACGGGACCAAGGTTCCCACCAGTTTGACCACCCCAGAAGCACCAAAGCTGCAAGAGCTTTTCGCGATGATGGTGGAACAGGGAGTCAGCCACGTCGTCATGGAAGTCTCCTCCCATGCTCTGGAACTAGGACGGGTTACAGGTACGCGTTTTGCGGTCGCAGGTTTTAGCAACTTATCCCAGGATCATTTGGACTTCCATCCGACCATGCAAGATTATTTCCAGGCGAAGGCACGGTTATTCCGGGGAGAGCTAGCTGCGCGCAATGCAGCAGTTGTTATCGATGATCATTGGGGCCAAGAGATGGCCGATATTGCAGAAGGTAATACGCAGGAATGCTGGCGAGTCCGTACGCATCTTGCCGACGTTGACAGCTCTTCCCAGCAAGCCAACGCCGTGGATAAGGCCACTGGCGCCGAAGTTGTCGTCACTGCTGCGCAACTTGCGCCGAGCGGTAACCAGCAGGTGCATGTGCAGATAACTGGAGAAAAAGTAGAGATAGATTTGCCGTTACCGGGCAGCTTCAATGTCGCAAACGCAGCCCTAGCCTGTGCAATGGCGAAGCTCGCTGGTGCGGAACTGAGCGCATTTATACGCGGCGTGGAAAAAGTTGCTGTGCCAGGCCGGATGGAATCGTTGGCACAAGGCCAGGATTTTGTGGCTGTGGTTGACTACGCGCACAAGCCTGGTGCGCTGGAGGCGGTACTCGCAACACTGCGTGGCCAGGTCAGCGGAAGAGTCGGTGTGGTCGTTGGCTGCGGCGGTGATCGTGATTCTTCGAAACGTGCCATTATGGGGCGGATTGCAGCCGAACAAGCCGATTATGTCGTCATCACGGATGACAACCCGCGTACGGAAGATCCAGCACCGATCCGCGCAGCAATGATGGAGGGTGCGCGTGCGGAGTTGCTAAAAGCAGCCAGGGAGGCTGGCCTAGCGGATGAATCTGCCCATTTGGTGGAGGAAGGTGATCGTGCGCAGGCTATCAAGCTTTTGGTCGAGTGGGCACGCCCTGGCGATGCCATCGTTGTGGCTGGAAAAGGGCATGAAACTGGGCAAATAGTAGGGGATACGGTGTACGAGTTTGATGACCGGAAAGTTCTTGCCGAAGCACTCGCTGGAAAAGGGGCGAAATAATGATTCAACTGACTATCGCAGAGATTGCTGAGATTGTCGGGGGGCGGCTAGACAACGTTGCAAACCCGCAAGCCAAGGTTATCGGCACCGTCGAATTTGATTCCCGACAGATTAACCCTGGAAGTCTGTTTCTCGCGTTGCCGGGCGCCAAGGTCGATGGCCATGCCTTTGCAGAAAAAGCCCATGCAGCAGGGGCAGTGGTTACACTTGCAGCCCGCCCGGTAGGGACCCCGGCGATTATCGTGCCTAGCCAGGCCAAAGCTGAAGCTGGTTCGCAAGCCTATGTGTTCGCGCACGACGAAGATGGTTCCGTACGTGCGCTGTTAACTGCGCTCGCGAAACTTGCACGCGCTGTGGTCACGAGGCTGACCAGCAGGTGGGGGCTCAGCGTGGTTGGGGTGACTGGTTCAGCCGGCAAGACCTCAACGAAGGATATGTTGGCGGCGCTTTTGTCGACGGCAGGGCCGACAGTTGCACCCCCGGGGTCGTTTAACAATGAAATTGGCCATCCTTATACCGCGCTTCGTTGCCACGAAGATACGCAATTCTTGGTGACCGAACTTTCAGCTCGCGGCCTTGGACATATCGCACAGTTGGCGGAGATCGCGCCTCCGCAAATCGGTGCGGTGCTTAACGTGGGCACTGCGCACCTGGGTGAGTTCGGCTCAAAAGACACCATCGCCCAAGCGAAAGGTGAGCTAATAGAAGCTGTGCCGGAAGCTAGCGCAGGTGGTGTCGCGGTGCTTAATGCCGATGACCCCGCTGTTGTGCAGATGGCCACGCGTACGCAGGGCAAGATCGTGACGTTTTCGGCGAATGGGGACACTCAGGCTGATTATTATGCGACTGATGTCAGACTTGACGAGCTTGCACGCGCGTCATTCCTGCTCCATAGCCCGGAAGCGCAGCCAGTTCAGGTTCGGTTGCAGGTGGCGGGCAAACATCAGATCGCTAATGCCTTGGCTGCTGCAGCGGTGGCTGCTGCTGCCGGTGTGCCATTGGAAACCATTGGAACGACGCTTTGTGATTACGTTGCAGTGTCCGCGCATCGGATGGATATAAGGCAGCGTGGTGCGAATGTCACCATCATCAACGACGCGTATAACGCGAATCCAGAATCGATGCGCGCAGGTCTTGCGGCTTTAGCCGCGAGCGCCGGCACTACCACGCAGTTGGAAGACACGCAGCTGGAAGATTCCGGACAGGCCGTCGCGGTGCTAGGCGAGATGAGTGAATTAGGCACCGACGCTGTTGCTGCGCATCGGGAGTTGGGCACGCAATTGGCAGCCTATGGCGTACATACGCTTGTGGCCGTCGGCAAGACTGACAATATTGCTGCGCTCACGGAAGGTGCCCAGGAAGTAGGCGTTCTTACCCACCATGTTGCGGATGTGACTGGTGCGACGCGTACAGTGGAAGAGATCCTAGGTTCGGCACAGCGCCGCGTGGTTGTCTTGGTGAAAGCCTCGAACGCGTGGAGGCTGTGGCGAGTCGCTGATCAGCTCGTGAATTCTGAGCTGTAGTGTGCAGATGCTCGCAGTAAACCGAAGCGCTTTCGATTAAAAGTATTGAGAAAAAGCATAAGGAATAGTAACCAGTGACTCAGATTATTCTCTCCGGCGTTATCAGCTTCCTGGTCGCAATCTTCACGACTCCGGTGCTGGTTCGGTATTTCACCAACGTGGGCCGGGGCCAGGAGATCCGCGAAGATGGGCCACGTTCGCATATGCGTAAACGTGGTACGCCCACCATGGGCGGTATCGCGATCGTGCTGGGGATCACGATTGCTTATGTCTTGGTCAACATATACGGCTGGCTGACTAATGCGGGCTCCTTCACTGCATCCGGTTTATTAGTTCTTGGCTTGATGCTTGGCCTCGCCGGTCTTGGCTTTATGGACGACTCAATCAAGCTGTTTAAGTCGCGGAATTTAGGGCTAAATAAGACCGGCAAGCTCGTCGGGCAGTTATTTTTAGCGATCGCCTTCGCTGTTTTGGTGCTGCAGTTTCCGAACGATGAGGGGCTGACTCCAGGCACCACCAATCTGTCATTTATCCGCGATATTGAGACTTTCGACATCGCAGCCGGCGGGATCATCATCGGAACGATTGCTTTTGTGATCTTCATGTATATCCTGATCTCTGCGTGGTCCAACGCAGTGAACTTCACTGATGGTTTGGACGGGCTGGCTGCGGGTTCCACCGCACTGGTGATGGGCGGATACACGCTGATTACCTTCTGGCAATTCCGAAATTCTTGCGCCCATGCGGTCGACGCCGCTTGTTACCAGGTGCGTGATCCACTCGATATTGCGATTTTGGCCGCTGCAGGATTAGGCGCGAGTTTGGGCTTTTTGTGGTGGAATGCAGCCCCGGCGAAGATTTTCATGGGGGATACTGGATCGCTCGCCCTGGGTGGATTGGTGGCTGGCATTTCGGTCACCACGCGGACTGAATTGTTGATGATTATCATCGGTTCTATTTTCGTCATCGAAGCAGCATCGGTGGTTATCCAGATCGTGGTCTTCCGTACCACCGGCAAACGTTTCTTCCGTATGGCACCAATCCATCACCACTTCGAAAATGGTGGCTGGGCCGAAACCTCGGTGGTTATCCGATTCTGGTTGCTCTCCGCCATGGCAGTGATTTTTGGTACCTCGCTGTTCTACGGCGAATGGCTGCTTCTGACAGGTTAGGACGCTAATGAAAACGCAACTCAAGCGCGTGCTCGTCGCGGGTGCAGGTGTCTCGGGTGCTGGTTGTGCACGTGCCCTGGTGCAACTCGGCGCAGACGTGATCATCGCCGATAACAATCTGGCTGCAGCTTCTGCGCTTGCTGAGGAGTTGAAACAATTTCTCACCCCTGACAAAGGGGTACATGGCTCTGCAGACCGCGCACCACGGGTGATACCGGTTGCAGCTACTGCAGTAGATTTCGAAGATGATCGCGAACTTGCTGCTTTAGATCTCGTCGTCACTAGCCCTGGTTGGCCCCCACATGCGCCGCTATTGATTGCTGCGAAACGGGCGGGCTTAGAGGTCATTGGCGACGTCGAACTTGGTTTCCGGTTGGACCGAGCCGGAGTTTATGGGCCCTGCCGTGATTGGTTAGTGGTCACCGGGACCAATGGCAAGACAACTACTACTGGGATGCTGAGCTCCATCATGGATGCTCATGGTGCGCGCGTCGGTAAGCGCGCGATGGCCACCGGCAATATTGGTGCTTCTGTTTTCGAAGCACTGGCAGCTCGCCCGCGCGTAGACATCTTGGTGCTGGAAGCGTCTAGTTTCCAGCTCCATTGGGCGCCAACCCTGATTCCAGATGTGGGGGTGTTGCTGAATATTGCAGATGACCACATTGATTGGCATGGCAGTTTCGCCGCTTATGCTGCAGACAAAGCTACCGTTTTGCGTGCTGCCAAGCGCGTGGTGGGCATTGATGACGCGGTAGCGCGCCGCATTTCCGATGAGCGAGATGCTGCAGCCGAGGACGGCGGGACTGGGACCACCCGTGGTTTCACCCAATATGCGCCGATAACTGGGCAGGTAGGAGTACGGGACCGCGCTTTAGTTCTGGCAGAAGAGGCTTTAGTCGGAGAAGGCCTAGATAGCGAGAACGCTCAAGAATCCACCATGACGGAATTAGCCCAAATCGAAGGTTTGCAACCACCAGGGGCTGCCGGAATCTTGGACGCTGGAGCTGCTGCAGCAGCGGCGTATGACTATGGAGTGGCACCGCACGATATTGCGGCTGGACTGGCACGATACCGGGTGGCTGCCCACCGCGGAGCTGTGGTCGCCACTATTGCAGGAGTCGACTATATCGATAACTCCAAAGCTACGAATCCGCATGCAGCCCAAGCTGCCATGGCTGGGTTGGAGTCTATTATCTGGGTTGCTGGCGGCCAGTTAAAAGGAGCCAGTGTGGAGGAGCTCGTGCGTGCAGAAGCGCACCGGCTGAAAGCAGTGGTGCTCATTGGTGTTGATAGGCACGCCATCGCTGAGACATTGCACAGGCAAGCGCCGGGTATTCCGGTAGAGCTAATTTCTGAGCAGGATCCGCAACGTTGTATGGATTTGGCTGTTGCCGCAGCGCATAAGCAGGCGAGTGCTGGGGATACTGTACTGCTTGCTCCAGCCGCAGCCTCCCTCGACATGTTTTCTGGGATGGCACAGCGTGGCGATCTGTTTGCTCGTGCCACATCCGACTACTCTGGTTAACTATGGCCACACAGACCCCGCAACGCCGTCGACGTTTATTGCGTAACTGGAAATTCAGCATGCCTAAGCATCCAGGCTTGGATTATTTAATGCTGCGTATTTCCATTTTCGTGTTGGTGGGCATCGGAGTCGTCATGGCGTTCTCTGCGACCATGACGTGGTCTGTCATTGAAGGCAATACTGTCTGGGCGCAAGCGATAAGGCAAACCTTTTATGTGGTGTTGGGGCTGGCGGTTTTCTGGGCTGCATTGCGCACGCCTTTTGCTAAGGTGAAGAAGCTCACGCCATGGTTTCTAGCTTTCGCAGCCATTTTGACCATGTTGGTCTTCGTTCCCGGCATTGGCGTTGGACGTAATGAGGTTGGCTCGCAGTCTTGGATCGTGTTGGGACCGATTCGCCTGCAACCGTCGGAGATTGCTCGTATTGCCGTAGCAATGTTTGGCGCGTTGAGTCTGGCGAACAAACGACCACCGCGCACTCTGAACGAAGTGAAGCTCACTAACCCGTTTGTGATTTACATCTTGGTCTCTGTGTTGTTTTTCGGGGCCATGCTTGCTGAAGGAAACCTGGGCGTAGCGATGACGTTCGCCGTCATCGTCGGTTTCACTCTGTTTTTTGCGGGAATTAACTGGCGGGTGATTGCTCTGGCGGTCCTCGGCCTTGTGGTTGGGCTAGTTTTCGTCTTCCTTGGTGGGGGCTACCGAAGTGATCGCTTTACGACGTTCTTCGGGGCATTCACGGGTAACTTCTCAGACACTCGGGGTTCGGCGTTTCAGACTTACCAGGGCTTCTTGTCGCTTGCCGACGGCTCTATGACAGGTGTTGGAATCGGCCAGTCGCGCGCTAAGTGGTTCTATTTGCCGGAAGCCAAAAATGACTTCGTGTTTGCCATCATCGGCGAAGAACTCGGATTGTTTGGCGGAGTTTTGGTCATCGTGATGTTCGTATTGCTGGGAATTTTTGGCCTGCGCACCGCCATGCGTGCCCAAAATCAGTTTCAGTCGCTGCTGGCAGCAACGTTGACGGCTACCGTCGTCTCACAGGCGTTTTATAACGTCTCCTATGTCATTGGCTTGATGCCGATGACTGGTGTGCAGCTGCCACTGATTTCTTCCGGCGGTACCTCAACCGTCGTTACGCTCGGTGCCATGGGGCTGCTTGCTTCTGTGGCGCGGCATGAGCCGGAAGCAGTGTCGTATATGCAAAGCTATGGGCGACCGTTGTTTGATCGCGTGTTTATGATTCCAGAACCAACTGTCGACGTTCGATCTTCTCGCGCCGCAGCTGGTGGCCAACGTTCGCGTGAGCGCGCCGGCCGGCGTCAGCCCGCACGCGGACCGGAAAAATCGCGCCCGGAACGTCGACGGACGGAGCAGCGTCGTACAGAACAGCGCTTCGGCGCTGCAGTAACGTCGCGTTCGCGGAGTGTGACACGTGCAGCGCACACGGCCGTAAGCTCGAAACACGGTATGCACGATAATCTAAATTCGTACCCGAACCAGAAAGGCCAATCAGGAACATGGCGTCAACCACCGATTCGGCACTGACCATTGTCCTCGCTGGAGGGGGAACCGCCGGGCACATTGAGCCGGCCTTGGCCGTTGGTGAGGTGTTGCGAAACCGTTACGGCGCGCAGGTTCTGGCATTAGGTACCTCGCGGGGGCTAGAAAGCGATATCATTCCGGCGCGCGGTTTTGATCTGGAATTGATTACACCCGTGCCGGTGCCGCGCCGGATTAACGCCGACTTGTTTGCACTGCCGTTTAAGGTAGTGCGTTCCATCCGGCAAGCCCGAAAAATTTTGAAGAAAAACCGTGCGGATGCTGTGTTTGGCACTGGTGGTTACGTCTCTGCATCAGCTTATTTAGCTGCGAAATCACTTGGTATTCCGTTTTATGTCCTAGAGACCAATGCTTTGGCGGGCATGGCCAACAAAATGGGGGTGCGGCTGGGCGGAACCGGTTTCAACGCGATTGCTGGGTCTGGGATGCCAGGCGATATCGTCGGTGTTCCCGTGCGTCCACAGCTGGCTGGGGGAGATCCGAACGGCGAAAAAACCGCCCGGGCCCGGGAGATTTTTGGTCTTGTCGAAGACCGGCCGACCATTTTGGTTACCGGGGGCTCCCAGGGAGCTGCTTCGATAAATGCTGCGGTAGCTGGGAGCGTCGACAGGCTTGTCGACGCGGGCTACCAGATTTTGCACGCCTATGGAAAGAAAAACCAGCCACCGCATGAACACCCACACTATGTGTCTCTGCCGTATATCGAAGACATGGCTGCTGCGTTGGCTGTAGCGGACTTGGTCGTATGTCGTTCTGGTGCGATGACCGTCGCCGAAGTCTCCGCTAGCGGTTTACCTGCTGTCTATGTTCCGCTGCCGCATGGTAATGGCGAACAAGGCTTGAATTGCGAAGCCGTGGTAGCGGAAGGTGCAGCGCGTAAGATTGACGACGCTAAATTCTCTCCAGATACGATGTACAACGAGGTGTCTTCCATTCTGGGTGATAGTGGCACCTACCAGCGGATGCGCACTGCGACTGCTGCCAGCCAACAAGGTGATGCTGCGTGGCGACTAGCTGAGCGTATCATTTTCGATAATTCGGTTAATCCTTCTCCTTTTACCTCCGCGGAAGGTACTAGCCACGAAGCCAGCAGCACATAAGAATCTCAGAGCTAGGAGACTGTCGTGTCAGAACAGCACGCTGAATTGAATACTGATCCGGATACGGTTAATTTGTCGCGAGTGCACTTAGTCGGTATCGGCGGCGCGGGAATGTCGGGTGTGGCTCGAATCCTCTTGGCGCGTGGTGCGAAAGTGTCTGGTTCCGATGTGAAAGACTCGCGTCCAGTCCGTGCGCTGCGCTCAATGGGGGCTGAGATCGCAGTAGGCCACAAGGCAGAAAATTTACAGTTAACGGGTAGCTTGCCGACGGTGGTGGTTACCTCATTCGCTGCAATTCCGAAAGAAAACCCGGAGTTGCAGGCTGCAGCCGAACATGGAATTCCAGTCATCCGGCGTTCAGATCTGCTAGCCGAGCTTATGGAAGGCTATACCCAGGTACTGATCGCGGGCACACACGGTAAGACTTCGACTACGTCGATGGCTGTTACTGCTTTGCAGGGTGCCGGTGCTGACCCTTCCTTTGCGATCGGTGGCCAGCTTAATCGTGCCGGCACCAACGCCCATCACGGTAGTGGAGACATTTTTGTCGCGGAAGCGGATGAATCCGACGCCTCGCTACTTCGTTACCGCCCGTCTATCGCGGTAGTAACCAACATAGAGCCGGATCATTTGGATTATTTTGGCAGCCCGGAAAATTATTTCCAGGTCTTTCAAGACTTTGCTGAGCTCATCGAAAACGACGGAGTGTTAGTGGCTTGCCTGGACGATAAGCACACCGCCGACCTGGCAGTAGCATGCGCACGTCGTGGAATCACGGTTTTGGGGTACGGAACTTCCTCACAAACCAGAGCGCCAGAAGTGGCAGATTTGCTGGTGGCAGAGGTAACCGGAACACAAGTTTTGGCCGCCGGTACTCGCGTGTGGGTGCAGGTGCGTGTCCCCGACGCTGTAGCACTTCAGAACAACCAGTTTGTAGCAGCGCAACGGGATATTGCGTTGGATTATTTAGTGCAGACACCCGGATATCACATGGTGTTGAATTCGGTTGCAGCGGTGTTGGCTGGTGCCGCTGCAGGTGCGGACCCGCAAAAATTGGCAGAAGGTGTTGCTAGTTTCGCGGGCGTCCGTCGTCGTTTCGAATACCATGGCGATGTGTCTTCCGGTGCGTTGCATGGTGCGAAGGTGTACGACGATTATGCGCATCACCCGACCGAGGTTATGGCGGTGCTTACAGCTGCTCGTGAACAGGTCTTAGCGGAGGCTAATGGCGGGAAAGTCATTGCTTGTTTCCAGCCTCACTTGTATTCACGTACTAAAGAGTTCTATCAAGAATTTGCACAGGCGCTTTCGCTGGCCGACGCATGCGTGGTTCTCGATATCTTCGGTGCGCGTGAAACTCCGGTGGAAGGGTTGACCTCAAGGATCATTACCAACGCCATGGAAGAATCGGTCACGGTGCGTTATGAACCAGACATGGCGGCTGCACCGGCGACAGTCGCATCGTTGGCTGGGCCTCATGATTTGGTGTTGACAATGGGTGCCGGTTCCGTGACCGTACTTGCTCCTGAGATTTTGCAGCATTTGCGGCTGGTTAGCGCTGGCGAGGCTGTGGAACCTCATGGTGAAGAGCTCAAGCCCCACGCTGTCGAGGATCAGGCCGGGCGCTAACCGTGGCAAAGAAACCGATCACGATTACTACAGCCGCGATCGTCGTGGTACTCGCCCTCACGGCAGCTGTTTTTTGGTTTATTCCTGTACTGCGCGTCAGTTCGGTCGAAATTAGTGGTACCGAACGTGTTGCAGAGGCGAGTATCTTGGACGACAGTGCTATTCAGGAGGGCGACAACCTGTTACGAATAGACGCTTCTGGGGCCGCCGCTCGTATAGCGAAGCAGCCTTGGGTCCGTGGGGTTACTGTTTCCCGGCATCTACCGTCGACTGTGGAAATTGAGATCACGGAGCGGGAAGTTGTGGGCTTTATTGAGCATGATGATGGCCCACATTTGATTGATCACCAGGGGCATGCCTTTTTTATTGACACTCCGCCGGACGAAGCCGTAGAAATCTCCGGTGCAATCGAAGATGAAGGGGCTGTGAATGCAGCCGTATCGGCGATTGCGACCATACCTGCCGAAATGCGACGTGACATTGCATCCGTCGAGGTGAAAGCGTCTCATGCGATGGAGTTACACTTGCATGATGGGCGCACGATTTACTGGGGCGTCGACGAAATCAATGAACAGAAAGCTGCCGCGTTGGAGCATGTTCTCCACCGAGACGGGCAGCATTGGGATATTTCGAATCCAGGGCTGGTTACCGTCCGCTAACTCGGGGGTAATCCCGGGGGTGATCACCTGAACGTTTGGGTTAAAAGCCCAGTTCAATACCCTAAAGTAAAGGTTTAGGTGTTCGACACGCGCGCGGATATGCGCCAAAATTACACAAGTGTCACTCAAGATAGTCGAGTAACGCGCCCGCGAAAGTCGACAAGCAGAACAAGCAGAACCTGAAAGGCCGGAATTCCTCTTATGACCTCACCTAACAATCACCTTGCTGATATCAAGGTCGTTGGCGTTGGCGGCGGCGGCGTCAACGCAGTGAACCGCATGATCGAAGAGGGCCTTAAGGGGGTCCAATTCGTTGCGATTAACACGGACTCGCAGGCACTGCTGTTTTCGGACGCTGACGTCAAACATGACATCGGCCGTGAAGCGACCCGTGGCCTGGGTGCCGGAGCCAACCCGGAAGTTGGCCGCACCTCCGCCGAAGATTCCAAGTCAGAGTTGGAAGAAACCCTTCGTGGTGCTGACATGGTATTTGTCACCGCTGGAGAGGGCGGCGGGACAGGTACCGGGGCAGCTCCAGTGGTGGCCAATATCGCTAAAAAGATGGGTGCACTGACCGTCGGTGTTGTCACCCGTCCGTTCAAGTTCGAAGGCGCACGTCGCTCCCGCCAGGCAGAAGCAGGCATCGCAGAGCTGCGGGAAGTCTGCGATACCTTGATTGTCATTCCAAACGACCGTCTCTTGCAGCTGGGCGATGCAAATCTATCCATGATGGAGGCATTCCGGGCAGCTGACGAGGTTCTGCACAATGGTGTGCAGGGTATCACTAACCTGATCACCATTCCGGGCATGATCAATGTCGACTTTGCTGACGTTCGCTCGGTTATGGCAGAAGCGGGTTCAGCATTGATGGGCGTTGGCTCTGCACGAGGCGATGACCGCGTCATGTCCGCTGCTGAGCAAGCCATAAATTCGCCATTGCTTGAATCGACGATGGAAGGCGCAAAGGGCGTGTTGTTGTCGATTGCCGGTGGTTCTGATCTTGGACTGCAAGAGGTTTACCAGGCTTCGACCATGGTGGAAGAAAAAGCTGATCCTGACGCCAACATCATCTTCGGCACGATCATCGACGACAACCTCGGTGATGAAGTGCGTGTGACTATCATTGCAACTGGTTTTGATGCGCAAGCTAACTTGCAAGATGAATACGGCTCGCATGCCGCGCAAACCGAAGGGCAGGGGCAGTCTGCACAGTCAGCACAGCGCGGTCCTGCCGCAGAAAGTGCAGCGCGCGCCCAGCGAGCTGAGCCTCGTGCTCCACGCACTGAACGCGGATCGTTGTTTAGCGAGCGCGAAAAACCTCGTACTCCTAGCAGTCGCTCGGGTGGTTTGTTTACTACCTCGGACAGGTTCCAGGAGGCACCAGAACCACGTCAGCCGCACCGCGATACGGATCCGGATGATGACCTCGACGTGCCAGATTTCATGCGCTAAGGCCTGAATATGGCTTCTACAGAATCTCCGCATTCACCGGTCGGGGCCGGAGCTGTGGGCGGCAGCAACGTCGACAAGCGCCGTGTGCGCATGGTGTTTACCACGCGCAAAGGTGGGGAATCGCAAGCACCATATGATTCCTTTAACTTGGCGAACCACGTTGGTGATGACTCGCTAGCGGTCGCGCACAACCGAGAGCGGTTGGAGCGCGTGTTGGGGTTGCAAAAAATTCAGTGGATGGAACAGCTCCATACGAATACGGTCACCGTAGTGACTGCCCCCAGCGAAAGTCCGGTTGAAGCTACCGATGCTTTAGTGACTACGTTGCCAGGCCTGGCACTAGGGGTCCTAGTGGCAGATTGCGTACCGGTTTTGTTAGCTGATACCAGTGCCGGGGTCTGTGCAGCGGTACACGCCGGCCGCATCGGGGCACGCAACGGGATCGTCCCGCGAACCGTCAAAGCCATGGTCGAACTCGGTGCGCAGCCTAATAAGATACAGGCACTGCTGGGGCCGGCAGCTAGTGGAAAAAATTATGAGGTACCTGACGCCATGGCGATGGACGTCGAGCGGCACCTTCCAGGTTCCCGAACCAAAACTGCGAATGGCACTGCGGGCCTGGATATTCGGGCCGGGCTAGTTCGCCAACTTATGGCGTTGGGAGTAACCGCAATTGAAGCCGACCCGCGGTGCACGATCGATGATGAAGAATTCTTTTCCTACCGCCGAGAAGGTACTACCGGACGTCAAGCAGGCGTTATCTGGTTGACCGGGCAATAACAGGGCAGGGAGTATGGCTGACAATAAACCTTCTGCGCACCAGGAGGATTCGCAAAAACTTCCTTCGCAGGCCGGGGTATCCAAACGCGATGGTTCCGGATTAAGCGAAGACGAGTCCGTGCATGTTTTGCGCCGGAATCTTCAGAAAACCACACAGCGTATAGCGACAGCTGCCCGGGCCGCTGGGCGTGATCCTGAAGAAATTACATTGCTCCCGGTGACCAAGTTTCATCCAGTAGCGTCGATCTCCAGCCTGGCCGACCTTGGTGTGACAGATGTGGCCGAAAATAGAGAACAGGAAGCGCACGATAAAGCGAAGAAACTTCCGGGAATGCGGTTCCACATGATTGGCCAGGTGCAAACGAAGAAAGCCAACGCGGTAGCTCGTTGGGCATCGAGTGTGCATTCGGTGGATTCGCGTAAGCTTGCCGACGCCCTCGACCGAGGGATCGCACTGGCAATTGAGCGTGAACAACGAACCGAAGGCTATGCGCTGCCGGTGTTCCTGCAGTATTCCGCCGATGGAGATACCTCGCGTGGCGGAATCCAGGGCGATGCATTGATGCAACTTGCCGAACACGTCGAAACGCTGAAGAACGTAACCTTGGCCGGGGTGATGGTTGTGCCTCCTTTGGATTCTGCAGCGGAGCCGGTGTTTCGGCATGCTCGTATGATGTGCGATTCCCTTGCCGAACGTGTAGGTAGACGGCTGCAGCTGTCGGCCGGAATGTCAGATGACCTGGAGAAAGCCATCGCCGCAGGCAGTGATATCGTGCGTGTCGGTACCGATATAATGGGCCCGCGACCAGTAGCTTTTTAAACAACTACTTAGTGCTGAAGTTTTATACCAATTACAACTAATTCAAGGGGAAGCCAATGTCTATCATGCGTTCTGCCAGAGAATTTTTCTTTGGGCCAGATGACGAGGCATATTACGAATACGACGAGGCCTCGGACTACGACCGTCGCGAAGGTTACCGTGAACCAGGCGCGCGTGATGACGTTCGCGATGGGGGATACCGGGATCTCCCGCCGCGTCGCGAAGCCGTTGCGGCCCGCGATTACGGCTATGATCGTGAGCCACTGCGTGAGATTGGCGGAGCCCGTGGGCGTGAGTACGACGGCTATCAGGCTGCAGTCGCTCCACAGGTAGCCTCGGCACCTGCAGTGAACCCGAATCCTACGGTGGTAGCTTTGTCTCTGGTCAGCTATGACGAGGCCCGCAAGATGGGTGAGGCTTTCCGCGACGGCGATGTTGTGGTTTTTGAAATCACCGATGCAGAGCGGAGCGTGGCCAAGCGCATTATTGATTTCTCTGCGGGGCTGTGCTTTGCCCTTCGTGGGCAGATGAAAAATGTGACCGCTAAAATCGATACGGACCGTAAGATTTTCGCGATTGTTCCCGAACATGCTCAAGTTACTAGCATTGATCTGGAACGTGCAGCAGGTTTGCGCTAACCACGGTTGTGGGGATCAGGTAAGGTAGACGCCCGTGAGTATGCTCGGAGTAATTCTTCTCGTTGCCATTCGCTTGTACACTCTCGTACTTGTGGGGCGGATCATTATTGAGATGATTCAGTCCTTTGGCCGTACCTTCCAGCCTCCGCGGTGGTTCATCATGATCGCCGAAGTGCTGTTCATGTTGACAGATCCGCCAGTGAAAGCGCTGCGCCGGGTTATCCCGCCGCTGCGGACCGGCGGTGTGGCTGTTGATATGTCCGTACTGGTGCTGTTTTTGCTGCTCATGGTGGCCGGCATGTTGGTCCGTGCGGTTTTCCTATAGTCGCCGCTCCCATCGAAGCGACTGGCTCGCGGGGCTTAATCGCCCCCGAGGCTAATCGGTGGCTATAGGTGACTGTGGGCAAAGATTGATAGAAGACTGCAAGTCAGATAAATTTAATACCGTTAATACAACGCGTGAGATTTTCGTAACTAACAGGTCTCGCCCGCATACGCGGGGCCGTCACTTGACTAAGAAGGGGAGTGCCAATGCCACTTTCACCAGCAGACGTCCATAACGTCGCGTTTAACAAGCCTCCTATTGGTAAACGGGGCTATAACGAGGACGAGGTGGATCAGTTCCTCGACTTAGTTGAAGACACTCTTGCACAGCTGCAAGATGAAAACGATGAGTTGCGTGCTCTTCTAGATGAAGCCGAGACCCAGGGGTCTTCGGCGAACACCTCGAGCGCAACTGGTGCTTCCGCGCAGTCTGCTTCGGTGGATGAATCTAAGCTCCGTTCGGAAATCGAATCTGATCTGCGCGCGAAGATTGAAAAAGAAATTCGCGCAGAATACGACGAAAAGCTTAACGAGTCCCGCAAGGCCGCTTCCAAGGCGCAGAGCGAGGCAAACCAGGCTAAAGCTGAGCACGAGTCGACCAAGAAAGAACTGGCACAGGCTCGTCAGTCTGCGGAATCGAGCGCGAAGAAGGCAGACACTAGCAAGTCCGCAGGCTCGGCAGCCGCCACGGCGGCTCCTGCTGCTAATGCTCCAGCTCAGGCCACCGCAGATGCCAGCGGCATGGCTACCCCTGCCACCCACATGCAAGCAGCTAAGGTCTTGGGCTTGGCCCAGGAGATGGCGGACCGTTTGACCGCCGACGCACAGGCAGAATCCAAGGCTATGTTGGATGATGCTCGGTCCACTTCGGAAAAGCAGCTTAGCGATGCACAATCCGAAGCTAAACGTCTGGTCGATGATGCTGAACAGAAGTCTTCGAAGCAATTGCAGGATGCTGAGACTCGTTCGCGCACCATGATTCAGGATGCAGAGAAGAAGGCTGCACAGACCACTTCGGATGCGGAATCCCGCGCGGAAGCTCAGGTGCGACAGGCCAACGAAAAGGCAGCTTCGCTGCGTGCTGACGCTGAGAAGAAGCACACCGAAGTTATGAACACCGTGAAGCAACAGCAGGCAGCTCTGGAAGCACGGATCGAAGATCTTCGTACTTACGAGCGTGAGTACCGTACCCGCTTGCGCACCATGCTGGAATCCCAGTTGGAAGAGCTGGAAGCACGTGGTTCCGCTGCCCCGAGCGGCGATATTAAAGGCACTAACAAATAGTTCGAAGGACACCATCTGCCGCGTTGTTTAGCGTTCTGCGCTGATGCAGCGCAGTGAAAGTTAGGTCCAGAAAACGCCTGCAGGAGCAATTCCTGCAGGCGTTTTCGTCTTTGGACTGGTTTTCAGAGAGCGTGCTGTATTAGGGCTAGCAGGTGCTGCGGATTTTTCGTCTGAATCTGCTACACGAAAAAGGGGTTAGGCTGGTATGTGATCTACTAGCGATGCAGACCACATACCAGCCTAACCCGCAGTTAGGAAGCGCCTGTGAAGGGCTAATAATTGGTTGGGAAAGTTGTCTGGTGGGGTTATGAGGCGACGATGATGATGTCTAAACGCCGCGGTCCATGGACGCCTTCGACGCGCTCAAGCTCAATATCTGATGTCGCTGACGGGCCGGAGATCATGGTGATGGGCTGGGTACTTTCAATAGCTTCGAGTGCCTGCGGCACCAAATCCACAACGTCCTTTTCGAAGACGACGCACACATGGTGGTCCGGGACCAATGTGATCGCGCGCCGGCCTTCGTTTGGTTGTGCAGATAGGAATATGGTTCCGGTATCTGCACAGGCGACGGTGGAACCAGTAAGAACTGCATCGATGGAATCGAGGTCAGAGATGGTTAGGGGTTGGTCATCGAGATCCCAAATGAAGTCACGATCCGGTAACCATTTTTCATAAAGCCCGGATGGGATCACACAGCTGCGCTCTTCCAACAGAGCGCCGATGCGTTCTGGCAAGGAGTCTAGGTTTTCACGGTAGACGTTGGCTTTGTAGTCTTCCAAGCGGTCAATCAGTACGTCAACGACTTCCGCTCCGGTTCGTCCGCCGACACGTCGGTATTCACGCGGCACGGCGGGTGGGGTGGGGTGGTCGCTCAATGAATTGCGCAGGCGTGCGAAGATCTCTGTCTTCGCGTCATCGTATTGGTATTTCTGGTCCATTAGGAATCCGCCTTTGTAGTGTTTCCGCGGTTTTTCGCCCACCAATGACGGAAGGCTTGCTTCGGGGGTTTCGGAATATCGCGTTGTGAGGTCCATGCGCCCGCGATGCCTGGTAGCCAACCGATGGTTCCGGAACGGCCGGCGACAATCCGGCTCAGCGGCAATCCGCGCTCTACGAGCTTCATAACTTGACCCGACCCCATGACAAAGCTAGCGGCTTTCATCAGCGCGGCCATCTGTGAAGGCCCAGATTGTTCGTCTACAGCCTTGGAACGCAAATGCACCAAGATGTCAGGAATATTGATTTTCACAGGGCAGACGTCGTAGCAGGCGTTGCACAGGGAAGAAGCGAAAGGCAGGGTCGCGTTTTGTTCTGAAGTGATACCGGTGAGCTGTGGTGACAGGATGGCGCCAATAGGTCCTGGATAGACCGAGCCATAGGAGTGGCCGCCGGCTTGCTCGTAAACAGGGCAGACGTTCAAACAAGCAGAACAACGGATGCAGTGCAGCGCAGAACGGCCATCTTCGTCGTCTAATACCGCGGAGCGACCATTGTCTAGCAACACTACATGCACGTTTTTGGGCCCGTCGCCCTCAAATGCGCCGGTCCACAAAGAGGTGTACGGGTTCATGCGTTCTCCGGTGGAAGAACGGGGAAGCAATTGTAAAAAGACTTCGAGGTCGGAGAACGTCGGGATGAGTTTTTCGATACCCATCACGGTGATGAGAGTTTCCGGCAGGCTTAGGCACATGCGACCATTGCCTTCGGATTCTACGACAGACAGCGTCCCGGTATCGGCGACACCGAAGTTGGCGCCAGAGACCGCGACCTTGCGTGATAGGAAGCGTGTGCGCAGGTGACGACGGGCAGCTTCAGCTAGCACGGCTGGCTCAGAGGTGAGGTCATCGCCGGCTTCTGGCATAGTCTTTTTGAAAATCTCGCGAATCTCATCGCGGTTGCGGTGGATTGCAGGAACCAGAATGTGCGAAGGTTTGTCCTCGCCAAGCTGCACGATCAGTTCAGCTAAGTCGGTTTCTGTAGCGGTGATTCCTTGTTCTTCCAAGTACTCATCCAGGCCGATTTCCTGGGTAGCCATGGATTTGATCTTGTTTACTTCGGTTTCACCGGTCTCACGAATGAGCTCCGTGACTATTTTATTTGCTTCCTTAGCATCCCGTGCCCAGTGCACGTGGCCGCCCGCTGCTTCGAAGTTATGCGCAAACTGCTCCAGCAGTTCCGGAAGGTTCGCCATGACGTTGGATTTGATCGCGGAACCGGCGTTGCGCAGCTGTTCCCAATCTGGAACTTCGCCGACGACGTTATTGCGTTTGGCGCGAATCGCGTGGGTGGCATGGTGAATGTTTTTGCGCATCTGCTTGTTTTGCATTTGCTGCTTAGCAGAGGCCGGGAATGGGGTGGATAGGTTGATGTTGCCCTGGCCATAGGCGGGCATTCCCAAAGCGACGGTGCTCATTATTTCGCCTCCTGCGGGATGGAAAGTTCGTCGGCAGTTTCTGGATTCCACGGATTTTCGCGGGTAGATGCCAGAATTTCCGCTAAGTGCAGCGTGCGAGTCTTCGAACCTTGGCGGTGCAAGATGCCACCGAGGTGCATAAGGCAAGATGCGTCGCCGCCGGTGCACATTTCCGCGCCAGTGGACTCGATATTGCGTACTTTTTGTTCACCCATGGCACCGGAAACACCGGGGTCTTTAATGGAGAATGTACCTCCGAAGCCGCAGCATTCTTCTTTATCCGGTAGCTCTACCATGTTGATGCCGCCGACGGTTTCGAGCAGGTCGGGTTGGCGGGTGCCCAAGCGTAGTAGGCGCATGCCGTGGCAAGACGGGTGGTAAGTCACGGTGTGCGGGAAATAGGAGCCGAGTTGTTCGGCAGCGTTGGTGATGCCTTCGATATCGCGTAGGAACTGCGAGAGCTCGTAAGTGTTACCGGCGATTTCGCTAGCGTGCTTCGCGAGTTTCGGGTCACCATTTTTCTGCGCAACCATGGGCTGTTGGTGCCGCAGGGAGGCTACGCAGGAACCGGATGGAGCCACGGCGACGTCGTAGTCTGCCTTGCTGAACGCAGAGACGTGGTTACGGACCACGGGCAGAGCGTCTTTGAGATAGCCACTATTGACGTGCATCTGGGAGCAGCATGCTTGGCCTTCGGGGAAAATAACCTCGTGGCCGAGTCGTTCCAAGATGTTTGCCGTCGCTAGTGCCACTCGCGGATACATCGCGTCGACGATGCAAGTAGCAAATAATGCAATTTTCATGGGAATTGTCCTTAGTGACGCAGTGACGCAAAAATAAGATCGTATAAAATTATCGGACCGCCGGGGCGATTTCTGCAAAACTGCTGGTCTGGTCTAGAGCGCTGCGATGGTGCGCATGTAATTACACGGTGCCATAACAACGTCTCGGTGGCATAATAGAGTTATTGCTAAAAAAGTCACACAGGTAATGCTTAGTAAGCAGGAAGGTCGGGGTTACAGACACCATGATGCTCGCGGTGCTTATATTGGCGTTTCTTGCTTTCCTGGGGCTCGTATTGTTTTTGTCGACGGGCGCGGCTGGCTGGTTGACATTGCTGTTTGGGGGAGCCGGTGTGGCGTTGGTGCTGTTGCTTGTCGACGTTGTCCGTAAAAAATAGTAGGCTTAGTTTTCGTTGCTATGATCCGGCCATCACCGGGGAGCTTTCCGGAAGAACGGCGCTTGTTTTTCTTATAGAAGATACGGGCGCTCATTAGAACCGGGCCACAAGGTGAAACCTTCACCACAATGAAGTGGGAAGCGTAGTTGGTGTTGATCAGCTCCGCCTCCAAGCAGGGTGGTACCGCGCTATCAGCGTCCCTGCGTCGCGAACATTCGTGTGTGAAGGAGATTAACCGTGGCTGCGAGAAACCAGGATGCAAAAGGCCGAGCTGTAGAGAGCCAGACAGAGGCAATTCCTGCTAATGACCACACCGCTGTCGGTAGCGTCTACCCGAAGGTCGACATGACCGATGGCACTAATAGTTTCCCGGCGATGGAATCCATCGTTCAGGATTATTGGAATAAGGACCAGACTTTCCAGGCTTCGCTGGACCAGCGTAAAGACGCTCCGGAATATATTTTTTATGATGGTCCTCCGTTTGCCAATGGTCTACCGCATTACGGGCACCTGCTCACCGGCTATGTGAAAGATATCGTCCCGCGGTACCGCACCATGGCTGGTAACTATGTCCCTCGCGTTTTTGGCTGGGATTGCCATGGCTTGCCTGCCGAGCTGGAAGCTGAAAAACAGTTGGGCATTAACCAGCGCCATGAGGTTGAGGAAATGGGGCTGGAGAAGTTCAATGAGGTTTGCGCTACGTCTGTGTTGAAATACGCCGATGAGTGGGAAGCCTACGTTAACCGGCAGGCTCGTTGGGTCGATTTCGAGAACGGCTACAAGACTATGGACATCGAGTTCATGGAATCTGTCATGTGGGCGTTCAAGGAACTGTATGACAAGGGCTTGATTTATCAGGGCTTCCGTGTCTTGCCGTATTCCTGGGCTGAGCACACTTCGTTGTCTAACCAAGAGACACGCTTGGATGATTCTTATAAGGAGCGCCAGGATCCGTCGTTGACGGTTTCTTTCCCGCTGACTGGTGCGCGCTCGGGCTCGGCTGCAGAAAAAACTCTGCAAGAAAACCCGCTCTTCGGCGATGTTGAGGCCGTTGCCTGGACGACGACGCCGTGGACGTTGCCCTCGAACTCGGCGTTAGCGGTAAACCCGAAGGTCACCTACACGGTTGTGCGGGTAGGAGAGAGTGGTGCTGATGGTTTTGCGGGCAAGCTGTTGTTGCTTGCCGACGACCTCCGCGATGCTTATCTCAAGGAGCTGGGCAAAGACCACGAGGTGGTGCTGTCTCTGCCGGGCGCTGACTTGGTGGGCTTCACCTATGAGCCAATCTTTGGCTACTTCCCGGAATTGAAAAACGGCTACCAGATCTTGGCTGCTGATTACGTCACCACCGACGGCGGTACTGGCGTGGTTCACCAAGCGCCTGCTTTTGGTGAAGACGATATGGCTACCTGTCAGGAAGCCGATATTGAGCTGGTTATTCCGGTGGATGCCGATGGTGAATTCACCGCGGATGTCCCGGATTATCAAGGCCAGTTGGTTTTTGATGCCAACAAGAACATCATCCGTGACCTGAAACAGACGGGCCGGGTTCTGCGGCACCAAGTTATTGTCCACTCCTATCCCCACTCTTGGCGTTCTGGCCAACCACTGATTTATCGCGCGATGCCAGCGTGGTTCGTCGCTGTGACCAAGATTCGTGATCGCATGGTGGAGCTGAACCACAACGAGATTGAGTGGATTCCTGAGCATATCCGTGATGGCCAGTTTGGCAAGTGGCTAGAAGGCGCTCGGGACTGGAATATTTCGCGGTCCCGTTACTGGGGTGCGCCGATTCCGGTGTGGATCTCTGACAATGAGGAATACCCGCGTATCGACGTCTACGGTTCGCTGGACGAGTTGGAACGTGATTTTGGTGTGCGTCCTACCTCGCTGCACCGCCCGGATATTGACGAGTTGACGCGTCCGAACCCTGATGACCCAAGTGGTCAGTCCACCATGCGTCGTGTTCCGGACGTGCTGGACTGTTGGTTTGAGTCCGGCTCCATGCCGTTTGCGCAGAAGCATTACCCATTCGAGAACAAGGACTGGTTTGAATCGCACAACCCTGCGGACTTCATCGTTGAGTATTCCGGCCAGACCCGTGGTTGGTTCTATCTGTTGCATGTACTGTCTACGGCGCTGTTTGATCGCCCCGCGTTTAAAAAGGTCGTCGCGCACGGTATCGTGCTGGGCGATGATGGGCTGAAGATGTCGAAGTCCAAGGGCAACTACCCGGACGTTAATGAGGTCTTTGACCGCGACGGCTCGGACGCGATGCGTTGGTTCTTGATGTCTAGCCCGATCCTGCGTGGCGGCAACCTCATTGTCACTGAGCAAGGCATTCGCGACGGTGTGCGGCAGGCAATCTTGCCAATCTGGAATGCGTATACCTTCTTGCAGCTGTATTCCAGCAAGCCAGCGCAGTGGTCGGTGGATTCTACCGATGTGCGGGACCGCTACATCTTGGCTAAGACCCACGATCTTGTCGACGCCGTCGACACGGCATTGGCTAATACCAACATTGCCGATGCCACCGAGGCCGTGCGTGTCTACGCCGATGCGCTGACCAACTGGTATGTGCGCCGTTCTCGTGAACGTTTTTGGGAGGGCGACGAGGCGAACCCGGAAGCTTTCAACACCTTGTACACGGTGTTGGAGATCGTTTCCCGCACGGTAGCCCCGCTTTTGCCGCATGTTGCGGAGGTCATTTACCGCGGTCTGACTGGTGAGCGTTCGGTGCACCTGGCTGATTTCCCGGCTGCCAGTGATCTGCCTGCCGACGACGAGCTGGTGCACGCCATGGACTACACCCGTGCGGTGTGTTCGGCTGCATCGTCGGTACGCAAGGCGAATAAGCTGCGTAACCGTTTGCCATTGCCGAAGCTGCTGGTGGCTATGCCGGAGTCTGCACAACTGGCAGATTTTGCGGACATCATTCGTGATGAGGTGAACGTCAACGAAGTTGAGCTGACAGATGATGTGGATTCGGTGGGTCGTTTCGAGGTCGTTGTCAACGCTAAGGTGGCAGGCCCTCGTTTGGGTAAGGAAGTGCAACGCGCAATCAAGGCTGTGAAATCCGGTAATTACGAGCGCTCAGGCGACCTGGTGCTTGCCGACGGTGTCGAGCTGCGTGAAGGCGAATACACCGAGCGTTTGGTGGCTGCGGATGCGGATTCCACTGCACAGATTGCTGGCCGAGAGGGCTTGGTAGTGCTGGATATGACGGTGACTGAGGAGCTGGAAGCCAAAGGCTGGGCAGCTGATGTGATCCGCGGTATCCAGGATGCGCGTAAGGCGGCTGATTTTGCGGTCAGCGACCGCATCACCGCCACGTTGTCGGTCCCCGCGGACAAAGAAGAGTGGGCGAAGCGCCACCGCGAACACATTGCAACTGAGGTATTGGCAACGGACCTGCAGGTGGTCACCGAGCCACAGGAAGGCGACAATGTCTACCGCGTGCTCGATGGCGTGAGCGTTGCTGTGCAGCTTGTTTAGGTAAACAACGCGACCGCAAACGCTTGCCAAACTGAGATAGCCCTGGTTACCTTCCCGGTAAATTGGGTCTGAGTGCTAGTGGTTTACCGCAGACGGTGAAACTTCCCGGAGCGCCTCATTGAATGAGGCGCTCCGGTTTTGTGTTTTTTGGGGAGGGTGCGCCGGGGTGTCCCATTTTGTGTGGTTGCTTAACTTCTCCGACGGTTCAGTAAACCCCAAGCTTAACGATGGAGTTTTAATGAACTATTCAGATTATTTTTAGCAACAAAAGCACTGGTAGTGACCTTGTTTTGACAACCAAACAAATAACGGACTAGTTTTCTGCGATCGATCAACCAAGTGATTCGATGACAATGCCTTCTGGCAGAAGCCTGGGAATATCTGAGTCCAGTGCTCGCGCTAGCGGAATCGAACTTTGACGATCAGTTTCCGTTTTGTTGTTTACTGTGAAAGGCCCTCTCATGCTTAACAAGCGCATTCTGGCTACAGCTATCTTGTCCCTGTCCATCGTGGCACCCACTGTCTCCACTCTTTCGCCAATTGCCCAGGCAGCGCCGTCGCACCTGGGATGCGGCAAGCAGGTCGTCGAAGACGCAGGTTTCAAGGGGGACGTCTCGATTGTCGTCGCCAAGCATTTGAAGGTCTCGTGTGGGTTGTCGGTCCAGCAAATTGCTCAACTGTCGGATAGCGACTTGACGCAGGTTATCGAAGAATTAGGTATCTCCAAAGCCGGGCTCAACCTAGCTTTGGTGCGAGCTGCAGCCGGCACCATTGACCAAAACACTGATAAGCCAGGAAACGGTGGAGGAACCGGTGACCTGGATCGTAACTACCAGACCGGCGTGAGCGTAGACCGCATCAAAGCTGGGGCCCGGACCGTGACCGGTACGGTGTATCTCCAGGCAGACCAGGACGAGCAGAAAATTAGCGCAGCACTTCCGCGCCGTAACTTTGTCACGGTTACTGCGAAGAAGAAAAACCCGGGCAAAGCTGAATTGGTGAAATTCGAAATCCCGGTTCCGGACGGCCTGCAACTGCGGGAACACCACCAGGTGTTTGTATACACGGGGGAGGGCGCCCCGACACCACAGCGTATACGTAACGGTGGTGCTATGTTGCTGGTGGAAGCGGAAGGCTCAGGTGGCGGGGAAGGTAGCGCGGATGGTGCAGATAATGGTGCACAAACGCAGCAGACACAGATTCTTGTCGACGAGATTGCTGCTGGAGCTCAGACAATAACCGGGAAAGTGAAACTGCCCGAGGGCGTTTCGGAGCAGAAGATTGCAGCCTTCTTCCCTCGGTCGCTGTTTGCGCAGGTGAGTGTGCAGAACGCACAGAAAGATGCGCAGGGTTTTGTGAATTTTGAGATTACGGTGCCGGAGAGCCTGAACCTACAGGAAGGCGAGCAAGTCAAGATCGGACCGGTCGGCAAGTTGGCGGAAGTCCAAACCGTCGTGGTGAAGGCTTAAGTTAAAAATTCGCCAGATTGTCGGAAGGCAAGGCCGTTGGCGGTGTCGGAGCAGCCAGCTAGACACGCTAGCGGTCGAAAACCATATTGGGACGTTAACCCCAGAATTCTCCCACCCTTTTTCAAGCAGTTATTACAAATTTCGGTTAAAGATAAAACCAAATATTTTGTCCCGCCGTTTTCTGAAAGGCCTTTTACTATGCTTAACAAGCGCGTAGTTGTTGCTATCGCGGCCCTGGGGTCGCTCGCTATTCCTTCTGTTTCTACTATTTCGCCTGTTGCGCACGCGCAAGAAATCGCACCGGTTGTTGCCGATGATGCTTCCAAGCAGGTTATTGTTGATCAACCTCGGGTTGGTGATGCGAAGATCACCGGCAAAGTTCTGGTGGCGGATGGGCAAAATACGCAATCCGTTACGGTTTACTTCCCCCAACGTCAGCACAGCGAGCAAGTGCAAGTAACGCGGAAAGGTACCGTGGGAACGGATCTGGTTGCATTTGAATATACTGTTCCGACTTTGCGCCCTCTGCAGGAAGGCGAAACGGTTACCGTTGGTATTTCAGGCAAGACAAATACCTTCCAAACCGTCACTGTGCAAAAAGCTCTCACACCAGAAACGAACCCAGCACCAGTTCCGGAGCCGGGGAATGAGCACAAGCCAGAAGTAGAGCAACCGGCGCCACAACCGCAGGATAAAGAACAGCAGCCGGAGGGCGGGAACAAACCAGGGGAGGGCCAGCAGTCCCCGAGGCCGGAAGATGGCAAAAAACCGGAGGGCGAGCAAAAACCGGAGGGCGAGGCGAAGCCAGAAGGCGAGCAGCAAGTCCCGAATCCTGAAACAGAGAAGAAACCAGAGGCTGATGAACAAAAGCCTGCTGGAGATGCTGAAGACACGAAACCTGGCGATAAGGATAAACAGCCAGGAGGCAAAGAACAGCAGCCGGAAAAACCGGGAAGGTCCGAGAACAAGCCGGCAGATCCTAAGACTCCTGAAAACGAAGGCATGAAGCCTGGCGAAAACCAGCCAGAAGGTCAAAAGCCTAGTGAAGAAAAGAAACCAGAGGCTCCGAAGGCACCAGAAAAGAAACCAGAGAGTCCAAAACTTCCTGGTGAAGGTGATAAAAAACCAGAGATTGATAAAGGTGCGTTGCAGGGAAGCTCGAATATTGGTGACTTCTTCAAGACCCTCGCAGCCATCGGTGGAGTAGTTGGAGTTGTGTCTGGCGTCATTAAGCTATTCACCCAAGGTTTCAGTGATGCACACTTCCTACAACCACTGCGTGGTTTCCTTGCGCAGTTCAACATCAAGATTTAACTTGCGGTCCGCGATTCTCCTGAAAGGAATTCTGCATGAACAACCAGCGTGTATTCGCAGCGGCATTAGTTTCAGTTTCTCTCGCTATTCCGGCGGTGGCTTCGCTGGCTACTGAAGCACAAGCGCAACCTGTGGCGTCCGTACAGAACGAGGCATCTGATGCGACGAAGCAGGTCATTGTTAATCCGGTGAAAGTCGGCGACACGAAGCTCACCGGCAAGGTATTGCTGGAGGCGGGACGTAAATCGCAGTACGTTTCTATTCTGTTTAACGACCGCGCCCACCAACAGACAGTGCTTGCTTCCCGCCAAGAAGCTTTTGGCTCGGATCTCGTATCGTTCGAGTACGCCATCCCAACGCTGTATCAGCTGCGTGTGGGCGAGACCATTACGGTGGGCATCGCCGGTAAGCCGGAGACATTCCAACAAATTCGGGTCGGAGAGGCTGATGCGCCCGCGCCGGGTGGTGCACCCGAGAAGATGCCAGATCACAAACCGGGTACTGAAGATGGCCGCAGGCCAGCCCCAGGCCAGAGTCCTGAGGATGCCAAACCGGACGAGGCCCCAAAGCCTCCGCAGCGCCCAGGCATGGGCAACGGAGGATTGTTGAGTTCTAGTTCATCGAACCTGTTTAGTTAAAGCGCAGGGTGGGGCTGGGACCACTGAACTAAAATCCTGGGCAGGCTTGTATAGAGCGTAATTCCGTAAGACCGGAGCAAACCGAGTAAGCATGATTATTCATCGTGCGACCGGTTTGCTCCGGTCTTCTCGTATCTGAGGCAGAAAATATGAAAAATCAGAATTGGGCTGAGTTTTGGCAGCTGCTTTCGAGTTCTGAACAGTGCCACTGCAATGGCTCGTGTCCTAAGTCTCAAATTGTATAGAAACAAGGTTCGAAAAATCGCGATATTTCACCGATGGTGATGTTGGTCCCTTGCGGCGTTGTGGCAGGGTTGACAATATTTCGATGTCTTAGATGGATTTTTGTGGTCCAGGTTATTCCCAGGAATATGTTGATCTGTCATTATTCAAATCTGCAGTTGAACGTACTTTTTTGGGAAAATCTCAGCCGTTTCCAGGATTTCTTATGGAATAAATTAAAGTTATTGCAATGTTTCTACCCCCGTTAGTGGTTAGCTAATGTGTGGGTGATATATAAGCCTGCTCTATAGATCCAGCTAGTTAGGTGCCAGTTATGGAGGAGTTAAATAGAAAATTTTTTCGGCAAGCTGTGAGTTAACAAAAACTTATTACTTGAATAGAATAGGCTTCATGAACGCGACACAGACGACAAAGGCTACAAGCCGGAAGCATGTTCCGGTTAAGCCTGTAAAACAAGGCAAAGCCGTCCTGATTCTCGCCATTGGTACCGCCCTGTTGGCCTTCACCCCAATCTGGGTCAAGGCTTCCAATATGGACCCGGCAACTCAGGCATTCCTGCGTGTGTCCATCGGTTTCCTAGCTCTGCTGCCGATTGGTCTCCGCGAAATCAAAAATAAAGGTTCGTTGCCGCGGAAGGGCATCATCATGTCCGTTGTGGCGGGCCTGTTCCTGGGTGTGGACTTCACCGCATGGAACTACTCAATTTTCTACGTTGGTGCCGGTATTGCAGCAATTCTGCTGAACCTTCAGGTCATCATCGTTCCGATGCTGACAGCGATCTTCGATAAGTACAAGATCCCACCGGTGTTCCTGATTCTGGTGCCGATCATGATCGTCGGTGTTGCGTTGACCGGTGGCGTCTTCGAGCCATCAGAATCCACAGGCCCATCCTCAATCTATGGCGTTAGTACCCCATTGTTGGGAACCCTGCTTGGCTTGACCTCCGGTATCTGCTACTCGTTCTACCTGTACTTCTCGCGTAAAGCTGGTACTACCGCTCCTCGTAAGGACCTGTATGTACAGCCAATGATGTACACCGCGGCCGCGCAGATGGTTGCTCCGTTCGTCTGGGCTCACACTGGTTCTTCTCGCGGTGGATTCGACTTCACTCATGGTGTGCTTGTCGACGGCCAGCTGCCTCTGGAAAACCCAGAAACCGCTTTGGGCGATCCACTGACCGCGACCAACTGGCTGATGCTGCTGATGCTGGCCACCCTTGGTCAAGCTGTTGCTTGGACGTTCGTTCAGTGGGGTTCGGTCTGGCTGGATCCAACTCTGTCCGCTGGTATCCTGCTGCTCTCGCCAGTGTCCTCGGTTGTCATTGCCTGGCCACTGTTCGGTGAAGTTCCATCCGCCTTGCAGTTCCTCGGTATCTTGATGATCCTCGGAACGGTGATGTATCAGAATGGGCTGTTCGATAAATTCATAGGCAAGAAGAATAAACCGCCGAAAGGTAAGGCAGGTAAAGATGATCCAAATGAGCTTGTCGACATCGGTATGGGCGGAAAAGGCCTGAAGGATGAGCCTGAGCCGGTGAAAGATCCGGGCGAAGGCCCGTGGCGACCAGCTTAACCACACACTCAGTGGCGCCGAAGGAGGCTGTTACCCTCGGCGCCCTCGACCATATCCGGTCTCAATACCTTAATCACTAACTAGTTCTTGGAGGAAATCAATGCACTTGACAGAGCGTGAACAAGACAAACTGATGATTGTCGTCGCAGGCGACCTAGCTCGCCGACGTAAAGAACGCGGTCTCAAGCTGAATCGACCAGAAGCAGTCGCCTATATCACCGCCGAACTACTCGAGGGTGCACGCGACGGTAAATCCGTAGCGGACCTGATGAGTGAAGGTGTCACCTACCTCAGCCGCGAAGATGTCATGGAAGGCGTCCCGGAAATGATTTCCGATGTGCAGGTTGAAGCGACCTTCCGCGACGGAACCAAACTGGTCACCGTGCACCGCCCAATCCGCTAGACCATCGGCCCCGAACTGATTGCATAACTACAAAGGAGAAAAACCTTGATTCCTGGTGAATTCTTTATCTCAGAAGATGGTCCCATCACATTGAATGAAGGCCGTGAGGCGATAACTCTGGAAGTCACCAACTCCGGTGACCGTCCCGTCCAGGTTGGCTCGCACTTCCACTTCGCTGAAGCCAATGCAGAGCTGGACTTCGACCGTGAGGCTGCCCATGGTAAGCGCCTCGATATTCCGGCAGGAACCGCAATCCGTCTAGAACCCGGCGATTCCCGCACTGTTAACCTGATCGATTTCGCAGGCGACCGTGAGATTCACGGCTTCAACGGCAAAGTCAACGGCAAGCTCGACTAGTCCCAAACTCTCGTCGCAATACCTAAAACACCCAGCTAGAGGAGTAATACACCATGTCTTTTCAGATGGATCGACGCCAATATATTGAGCTTCATGGCCCAACGACAGGCGACGGCATTCGTCTCGCCGATACCAACCTTATCGCCCGTGTGGAAAAAGATTTCACTAAATACGGCGAGGAAGTATCCTTCGGCGGCGGCAAGGTAATTCGCGATGGTATGGGGCAGAACTCGCGCATGCGCGGTAACGATATGGTTCCGGACCTCGTCATTACCAACGGAACGGTCATTGACCACACAGGCATCTTCACCGCTGATATCGCGATAAAAGACGGCAAGATCATGAAGATCGGCAACGCCGGTAACCCAGACATCATGGATGATGTCGACGTCATGATCGGTGTGGGCACCGAAGTTATTGGCGGTGAAGGAAAGATCATCACCGCTGGTGCTATTGACACCCACGTGCACTTCATCTCACCAGAGCAGGTAGAAGCAGCTCTCGACAACGGCACCACCACGCTGATTGGCGGCGGAACCGGCCCGGTCGATTCCACGAACGCAACCACGGTTACCGCTGGCGCCGACAACATCACCCACATGATTCGTGCGACGGAAAACTTCTCCGTCAACGTGGGTTTCTTGGGTAAAGGCCACGCTTCGGATGCTAACCCGCTGCGTGAGCAAATCAAGGCCGGAGCCATTGGCCTGAAGATTCACGAGGACTGGGGCGCTACTGCCAACACCATCGACCAGGCACTCACGGTCGCCGATGAGATGGATATCCAAGTCGCTATCCATACAGACACTCTGAACGAAGGTGGCTTTGCCGATAACACCATCGCTGCTTTCAAGGACCGCGTAATCCATACTTTCCACACGGAAGGTGCTGGCGGTGGGCACGCCCCAGACATCTTGAAGGTCGCTGGCCTGGATAACGTTTTGCCTGCGTCTACCAACCCGACACTGCCTTATACCGTCAACACGATGGATGAGCACCTGGACATGATCATGGTGTGTCACCACTTGAACCCAGATCTTCCAGAAGACGTTGCGTTCGCTGATTCGCGTATCCGCAAAGAAACGATTGCCGCAGAAGACGTTTTGCATGACCGCGGAATTTTGTCCATCACGTCCTCTGACTCGCAGGCAATGGGCCGCGTCGGCGAAGTCGTTTTGCGTACCTGGCAGGTCGCACACCGTATGAAGGAACAATTTGGTTCTTTGGCTGGCGACTCGGAAAACAACGATAACGAGCGCATCAAGCGTTACATCGCGAAGTACACGATCAACCCAGCTATTGCTTCTGGTATCTCGCACTCCGTTGGATCGGTAGAAGAAGGCAAACTGGCGGACCTCGTCATCTGGGATCCGAAGAACTTTGGCGTGAAGCCAAGCATGGTTCTGAAGTCTGGCTACGTAGTACGTTCGATCATGGGTGATGCTAACGCGTCTATCCCGACTCCACAGCCTCGCACCATGCGCTATTCCTACGGTGCTTTGGGCCATGCATCACGCCGTAACTCGGTCACCTTCTTGTCGACGGCTGCCATGGAAGCTGGCGTGCCAGAAACATTGCGCATTGCTCGTCGTTTCGTCGAAGCCAAGAATATGCGCGAGATTTCGAAGAAGGACATGCGCCTGAACGACGCTACGCCAGAGATTAAGGTGGATCCAGAGACCTACGAGTTGTCCGTCGATGGTGAAATCATCACTGCAGAGCCAGCAACGGAACTGCCGATGACGCAGCGTTACTTCTTGTTCTAATCACAACAGGCCCCTGTTTTCAGCCCGACTACTGCAAGAAAGGTAGATATGATTATCACCGAAATTCCCGGGAACCTGGAGAATTTGCCAGATGGTGGCTCTGAGCGCACCATCGACTGGGTGGAATTCGACAACGAAACCCGCTTGAAGCGTGTACAGCGCGCTCGCGCTAATTCCGGTGCAGAAGTTGCCCTGCGTTTTTCCAGTGACTTCACGGAGCTGAAAGACGGGGACGTTCTTTACGACGACGGCGAGAAGCTGTTCGTCGTCAAGATCAAGCCGACTGATGTTTTGGTTATCACGCCAGCATCTGTGCAAGAAGCACTGCGAGTTGCACATACCCTCGGGAATCGTCACCTACAGGCACAGTTCTTCGGTACTGATAGCCAGTTCGGTGCCGAGGTGATGGTGGTGCGCTACGACCATACGGTTGAGCATCACCTGGACCATGTCGGTGTGTCCTACGAGCGCACCGAACACGTAATGCCGGAGGCGTTCCGCCATGCCGAACACACCCACTAAGGCCGTGAACTCTGCTGATATAAGCAACCGTGGCTATGCACAACTAGTGCTGTGGCACCTGACTGACTCCGCGTTACCCACCGGTGGCTTTGCCCACTCTGCGGGTATGGAGGTCTCGGTGCAATCCGGTGAGATCGATTCCCCGGACACCTACGGAAGGTGGCTCCACGGCTATCTGCGACAGGCAAGCTATTCTGAAGCTCTCGCTGTCCGCTTCGCTGTCGAACTGCAGCAAGCTGACCTCAGCGTCGAAGAGAAGCAAGAACAATTGCATTCTCTAGATCAGTTGGTGCATGCCTGTCAGACCCCCAAGCAGGTCCGTACTTCGATGAACTCGATGGGCAAGCGGATGTCCCGAGTCGCTGCAATCATCGCCCCGGAGGACGCGCTGGTATCGCACTATAAAAAGAGCCTCACCGACCGCAGCTTGCACGGAAATCCAGGGATCGCCGCGGGGCTCGTCCTTGGTTCCGTTGGGGTCGGCGCGCGGGAAGCTGTCACCGCCTACCTCATGCAGATGGCGAATTCAATGACGCAAAACGCGATCCGTGCTATCCCATTGGGACAAGATGCGGGCCAGCGCGTGCTTGTACAGGCGTACCCAGCGATCACGCAGGCTGCGGAAATGACGATGGAGCATGACGTCAGCGATCTTGGGGTCGTGGCACCACGTCTCGAGGTTGCGCAGATGGCTCACGAGAGCTTGATCTCTCGAATGTTCATGTCCTAGATCTCTAACTAATCTGCTGCCGAGAAGCGGTGTAGCGTGTAGCGCTACACCAGTAGTACACAAACGAAAGGAACTTGTTCCGTGAGCATTATTAAAATCGGAGTTGGTGGCCCAGTTGGTTCGGGTAAAACCGCGCTAATCGAACGCATTACCCGCGCCCTGGACGGCGAAGTGTCTATGGCTGCGATCACCAACGATATTTACACGACGGAAGATGCAAAGATCCTCGCCCGCGATGGCCTGCTACCTGTAGATCGCATCATTGGTGTGGAGACCGGTGGTTGCCCACATACCGCAATTCGTGAAGACACCTCCATGAACGAAGATGCCATCGAAGAACTTATGAACCGTCACTCGGATCTAGAGTTGGTGTTCGTGGAATCCGGCGGAGATAATCTCTCTGCGACGTTCTCGCCAGAACTGGTCGATTTCTCGATCTACATTATTGACGTGGCGCAAGGTGAGAAGATTCCTCGCAAGGCTGGCCAGGGCATGATTAAATCCGACATGTTCGTGATCAACAAGACTGACTTGGCCCCACACGTGGGCGCTGATCTGCAAGTGATGACGGATGATTCCAAGGTCTTCCGTGGCGATAAACCATTTGTCCTGACGAACCTCAAATCTGACGAAGGCCTGGACAAGCTCGTCGAATGGATTCGCCATGACGTGTTGATGCAGGATCTGGCTGATTAGTATGTGGAAGCTCCCGCAAGACCGTTTTTTGCATGATCCGCCACGCAAAGAAATGGGCGAGCTGGAACTCGGCATAGCCTTAAGCGATGGCAAATCAGTAGCAACCAAGCAATACCACACCCGGGCTCTGAAAGTGATCCGCCCGCATTACCTAGATGATTCCGGGCAGGTTTACTACATCATCGTGAACCCGGGTGGAGGATATGTCGGTGGTGATGCGTACCGCATCGCTCTGGACGTCGACAAGAATGCGTCTATGTTGATCACCGATCAGTCGGCGGCGAAGGTGTACCGCACACCTGATGAGTATGTGGTACAAAATATGTCCTTCTCCGTTGCAGAAGGCGCGGTATTGGAATACATTCCGGATCAGCTTATTCTGTACCGGGACGCGGATTTCCGCCAGCACATCACTGCTAAAGTGCACCCCACCGGCAGTTTGTTCATGTCGGATATCGTTACCCCTGGATGGTCGCCTGACGGGGGACAATTCCAGTACACCCAGGCACATCTGCGTAATGTCGTGGAAATTGACGGCGAGACCGCTCTGATCGATAACCTCCGGCTATGTCCGCAGGAAACAGAGTTTGACGAAAATCTCGATTTTGCCATGGGCGGGCGAACCCACGTTGCGACCGCCATTTGCTTCGACCCTGCCGTTGACGATGATTTATTGGCTGCCGTTCGTAAAGTGGTGGCAGAACATGCCGACGCGGACGACTCCATGGAAGCAGCGATCACCGCCACTGAACGCCCGGGCTTTGTTTTGCGTGCAATCGGCAAACGAACAGAAGAGCTCTTGTCATTGGTTCT
This sequence comes from Corynebacterium sp. EPI-003-04-2554_SCH2473622, assembly GCF_001665955.1. Lineage (NCBI taxonomy): Bacteria > Bacillati > Actinomycetota > Actinomycetes > Mycobacteriales > Corynebacteriaceae > Corynebacterium > Corynebacterium sp. EPI-003-04-2554_SCH2473622. The sequence goes on from NZ_LZMN01000075.1 coordinate 38,987, forward strand.
GGCGGTTGCTGGGGTAGTTCGCGCTACCCGCGGCCAAGGCCCGATTAATCTGCGTCAGTACTAGTTGCTTGCTGAGCAGTGATCGCGAGGTCTTGCGCCAGCGATCGGTGCCCAGCAGTTTTCATGGGCGGGGTTAGCCTTCGTGCTCGCTGCCCATGAAATGCAGTAGCTTATGTGCATTTTCATCTTTGATCGCATAAAACATTGAACGTCCCTCGCGTCTGTAGGCGACTGTGCCGTTGAGCTCCATGGCGCGTAGTGCGGCAGAGCAGGTAGCTACGCGCACTCCTGTGGTTTCCGCAAGCTCGCTGACGGTGAGAACATACGGTCCTGCGAAATGCAGGGCCGTTAGTATTTTCAAGCGCGTGATATCCCCGAGAATGCGGAAAGTTGTGCACCAGTTTTCGGCGCGCTCCAGGTTGTTTTCGAGTTCGGACATACCTGCTCCTGAGAATGTTTTGCGTACTCCATATTTCAGCTTAGCGCTAACTGCAGATAATTTCTTATTCAATTGAATGGTTGATAGATTAAACCTGTGAAAACCGGTCATTCTGAAGCTCGGCTCGCTTCACAAGAAGAAGTGCAACGTGAGAATGCTGAACCTGACAGTACTAGCAGCATAGGTAGTGCCGACTCAGACGTTCTCGGCTTCAGTGCACAGGCTCGCCGCACCACGCTTTGGTCGATCCTGCTCGTGCTCCTGCTTATCGTTGTCTTTGCTTCCGGCATAATTATTGGTCCGACACCAATTAGTCTGTCAGATGTGCGCATTGCCTTAGCGCACAATATTTTCGGCGCGGAAGCACCCGCCTCCGCATCTTCCGCGAATGCCGTTATTTGGGACATTCGTATTCCGCGTCTGATTTTGGGGGCAGCAGTAGGGGCGGGTCTCGCCGTCGCAGGTGCGATCTTACAGGCGGTGGTGCGAAACGCTCTGGCAGACCCATATATTTTGGGTATTAACTCTGGTGCCAGTACCGGTGCAGCGCTGGCCATCCTCTTTGGTGTAGGCGCAGGCTTCGGTGAATACGCGTTGCAGGGCGCCGCCTTCATCGGCGCGCTCGCAGCGTCGGCCGTGATGTTCTTCATTGCGCGATCAGCGGGTAGGTTGACCTCCGTGCGACTTCTCATGGCAGGTATCGCCGTAGGCTATGCCTTGTCTGCTGTGACCTCATTTTTAATTTTCGCCTCCGATTCCGCGGAAGGCTCTCGCTCTGTGATGTTCTGGCTGCTCGGTTCCCTGGGCCTTGGCCGCTGGGGGCTGCTGTTGCTGGTGAGCGTGCTCGTCGTGGTGGCTGTGACAATCGTTTTCTGGTCCATGGGGCGCCGCATTGATGCCTTGACCGTTGGCGACGACGCAGCATTGACTATGGGCGTAAATCCAGACCGCATGCGCGTCATCCTGGTGGTGTTGACCTGTATTCTCGTCGGCTCTGTCGTGGCCATGGCTGGCTCGATTGGTTTTGTCGGTTTGGTGATTCCGCACGCTGCCCGCCGTTTGGTCGGTGGTTCACACCGCCACATGATTCCGGTCGCCGCATTACTGGGCGCTAGTTTGCTGATCGCCGCGGATATTGGGGCGCGCACGCTGCTGGCACCGCAAGAAATCCCCATCGGCATCTTGACCTCCCTGGTCGGCGCACCATTTTTGATTTTGCTGGTTCGCCGGATGGGAGTTTTAAAATGATTACTGCTGAGAACGTTTCTTATCAGGAGATCATCAAGGATATTTCCTTCGAAATTCCCGACCACGGTGTTGTCGGCCTAGTGGGGCCGAATGGTTCGGGCAAAACCACGCTGCTGCGCACGCTATTTGGTGCGCTGCAACCGACCGAAGGCAGGGTGCTCCTGAATGGGGCACCTCTGGCCTCGATGCGGGCGCGCAAAATCGCTCACGAGCTTTCCGTGGTGGCGCAAGACAGTGGGGAACCACCGCAAATGACCGTCGCGGAGGTAGTTCGTTTAGGCCTACTGCCGCATAAAGATAATTCTGACGACGGCATCATCGCTGCTTTAAAAAGCGTCGGTATGTTGCACAAAGCACAAGCGCCTTTGACGCATCTTTCCGGCGGTGAGCGGCAGCGTGTGATGATTGCCCGCGCCTTTATTCAGGACGCCTCGCATATCTTGCTCGACGAGCCGACGAACCACTTGGATATTCACTACCAGTTGGAGGTCTTCAAACTGATCAAGGACTACCGCGCCAATGCCACGGTCGTGTTGCATGACCTGAACATGGCGCTGGAGTACTGCGATTGGATCCACTTGCTGGAAGAAGGCCGGCTGGTGGAATCAGGACCACCCGGTGACGTTCTCGTCCCAGAAATCCTCGAGCCCATTTATAACGTTCGCGTGGTGCGCACAGAGCACCACTTACACTTCGAAAGGTTAGAAAAATGAAAAAACTAGCGCAAAAGAAATTCGCCCCGCTTCTGATTGCACCACTGATTCTGGCTGGCTGCAGCAGCGCAGAAACTGAGGACACCGCGATCTCGTTGCAAAACTGCGGACGCACCGTCACTCTGGATGCTCCGCCAGAGCGCGTCGTTTTGCAAGGGCCCACTTCAGTACCAACTTTGCAACGCCTGGGCGTGCTTGACCGGGTTGTAGCAAAGGCCGGTGAATATCCGGAAGAGTACTTTGACGACGAGACTAATGCGGCACTGGAGAAAATCCCGTCGCTGACTAGTCGCATGGATTCAAGCGGCCATCTGGAGCTGTCGAAAGAATCCATCATGGCCGAAGAACCAGACCTGATCATTGGCCAGAGTGAGACCGTGAACCCAGAAACCACCATCGAGACTGCACTCGTGCAAGAGCCAGGCTTCTGTGGTGAGGTGAAGAACGCGTCCTTCGACGATGTGTATGATCACATCGACCTGTACGGTACGCTGTTTGCCAAGGAAGACGAAGCCCAGAAAATCAAAGACGAGGTTGCTGCGGATCTGGAGAAGATCGGCTCGGACGCCGGAAAAGGCAAGACCGTGGCTGTGCTGTATCCAGGCATTGAAGGTGCAAGCACCTATGCTTATGGCAAGGACTCCATGTCTAACCCAATCGTCGAAGCAATGGGACTGGAAAACGTCTTCGGTGATGTCGATGATCGTGTCTTTGAAATCAGTGCAGAACAGCTGGTAGCAAAGAATCCGGATATCATCCTGCTGCTGCACTCCGGCCAGGATGGCGTGAAAGAGGCCGTCACCAGCTTGGCTGGTGCAGAAACCGTCACCGCCGTGAAAGAAGACAAGATCCTGCCGATGCTACTGGCTTTCGCTGAGCCACCATCACCACTGGCTATTGATGGTGTTGAACAGTTGCAGAAATTTTTGTCTGAAAACTAGCCCAACGCAAACTAGCTCAATGCTAGCCGCGTACCTGATCGGCGGCCTGGGCGGCAGTGATCAGCCCCAGTGGCACGCGCACCATTTCATCGGTACCCACATTATAAGAGCGTGAGATAAGCCCCGTAATCAGGTAGCTGCCGTCTGGCTGCGGTATAAGCCACGGATCGGCCACCGCGACTTCCGCCAGGGTAAAACGTGCGGTGGTGATCACGGTGCCTTTGTATTTGCGCACGCCATCGCCGTTTTCTGCGGCCGCATCTCGGGTGAATGCCATGCGGTGTGCATCCAGCTTGGTTGCTCCATTCTTGGCGTTCACCCCACCCTTGGTGATCTCCGCGAAACGAAAGGCCAGGTCGGCGTCGAGAAGAAGATCAGGCTGGGGTGGTGCAGGGGTGTTTGCGCCAGGTTCGGGTGAGTAATTCAGCGGAATATAAAACTCCTCGGCCGCATTGATAGAACCTGCGCCGGGGTAGACGTATACACCCCAATTATCACCAGGCGTGGTTTCGGGCGGATCCACCACGATGCGGGCGGTGAAAGAGCCGTCAGCATTCATTCGCTGCTCCTGCCTTGCGATGGAACGGCGCATGTCAATGGCTCCGGCAGGAATACTGTCCAAGGTGCCTTCTGGCATGACCCACGCCATGCGATCGTGTGGGTGGGTGCGGGTAGATGGATCTGCGCCCTCGCTGGGTTTCCAGTGTGCGGGGAAGGCTCCGTATAAGGCGTAGAGGCCATTGGGCACACCCGGCGGGACAGGGAGGGGAAAGCCACCTTGGTTAGCCTTGGGGGAGAATCCGATGCCATGCACGAGCAGCACGTCGCCGCGGTGGACGGTCGCGCCTTCGACGAGGGTGCCGTCTTCGAAAGTCACGGAAATCTGTGGATTTTCAGTAATTTTCGGGAAAATAGGTAGGTCGTCCGGAATCACCGGTGTGGCGGCGTGGGCGCTGGGAGTGATTCCGAGAGTATCGGGAGTCAGCGTGCTAGCTGCAAGGGCGAGGGTGAGCACGGCGGCGGAAAGTGATGCTGTGCGGGATCGGAGGCGAGCGTTCATATTATTCAGCGTAGTTCACTAGCAGGATTGCCAAACTTTATTTGTTTATGCTTTGTATCCCCCGGGTGAAATTGTGTTCGCGTGGCTTATGGCCTTTGGGAGTTATTCGCAGTTGCGTTTTCTAAGCTGCGCAAACTCCAGAATTAGAAGTGTCTCTGCACACGTGGATAAGTACCGGCGGAGGGCGGCAGCTAAGGTCAATCGGCCTCGCTGGCATCGTTGTTTGCCGGGGAAACGTCTATTCCAATGAACTATCTCAGCGTTTTATGGCTATCACACAGCATATTTGTAATGGTGAGAAACCTTGCTATTAACCGGTGTGGTTCCTTTTCATTGAACGTCTGAAGTTGCCGAACCGATCGCTCAAGGCGAATCACACGGTTTTTGGTGATGCTGAGCCGGTCCCGCTGGTGACTAATGATGCGTCTGGCCATATCTTGTTCGGTTGGGATAGACGGCCACTGAAACCGCTTGATGCAAGTAATCTCGATGTTAAGCGCGTTGGCACCAAGTTGGAGATCGTACCGGCCATCTATGGGGTTCCGAAAAAGATGGGAAGACGGTATTTCCGAAGACGTGGATTCAACAAGATGTTATTAACGCAGTCCATGCTGCGATTGAACAGCCTGAACTGTACCGCATCCAGAATGCTGATAATCCCAGAAATATACAAAAACGCGCAGTGCGAAAGGAAATCGATGGTGTTCTCGTTCAAGTCGCATGGGTAGTAGAGAATGGAGAAGCAATCTTAAAAACTGCCTATCCAGTTTGCGGAGAAGGGGTGATGGAGGTGCACAATGATAAGCTAGTGGAACCTACAAGTCCGTTTAACGAAGACAAATTTTTCTTAAAGGGTAGGCAATAGGAATGGCACCATCAATTTATGGCATCAATGCTGAAGATGCAGCCGATGAGGTCGATGGCGCGTTAAGAAGATTGTGGGAAGAGTTCTTGACCGATTACCTACAAGAATTTCAGACGCCAGATGCGATTGACACTAACAGCGGCGGAGAATTCGATCTATCGTTTGAATATGCCATTGACGCACTTATTGCTGAAGACATCATAATCAGCGAACAGTGGCTTGACGTGCTCGAAGTAGCGATTTATCTAGACCCCTGGGATCGTGAACAGTTTGCCGAATACGCCAAGCGTGTCCGCGCGCACCACGCTAAGGCAAGCGCCTAGCCACTAATCCACCACCAACCCGGCTCGATCATCATCGCGGGTTAAGTAGCAGGAAGTGTGTCTGTTTTTCAGGATAACTGCTGATAGGAATATGAAAATCGGGTCTGAATAACGGTCTGTACATTATTCACGCCCATTTTTGTTCAATACCCCGGAACAGCACCTACATGTGCTAGCAGGTTGCTGATGTGGTCATGCAGTGACTACCAACAGACCACAATGCCCTATATGCTGAAGTGTCCCAGGTTTTGTTCCGTCTGAGTAGATGGGAAAATTTGGACCATGCCCAAAAAATTTGACCAGGATGCC